>JAAELU010000157.1 GCA_024226255.1 bacterium
CATGGTCGCCAAGCTCGGCTCGGGCGACGGCATCGCGATCCGCGGCGATCTGCGGGTCAACACCCACAACGACCGGCAGCGGGTCGAGCTGATCGCCCAGGAGGCGGACTTCTTCCCCAAGAAGCGCTGATCCCCTCCGGCGGGGGCCTTCGGGCCCCTTTTCTTTGGCTCGCTTCCTCCCGCCCGTGCGGCGATCGATCGACGAAAGCTGGCGCATGTAACACCTCGAGCACCGCCTGGCGCTCCTGCGGGGCCAGCGCCAGAGGCGGTCTCGGCCGCTCGCGCTCGCGTCCCGGTTCGGCGTGCTGATGGCGGTAGTACGTCGCTCGCGGCAGGCCAAGAGCAGAACACGCAGCCTGCACGCCGACCGTCTCTGACAACGTCGCCGTCGCCGCCATCAGAGACTCTCTTCCTCGGTCCTCTCCAGAAGCTGGGAGAGTTTTTTTGCACCTCGATGATCGTCTCGGCCTTCTCGAGCTTCTGGCGCAAGCGTGCATTCTCCCGCTCGAGCTCCGTGACGCGCTTCGCTTGCGGGTCCACCGGTCGCGGCTTCCGCCCACGCTTCTTGGGCGTCAGCGCCGCCAGAGCACCGGTCTTACGCTGCTCGCGCCACCTCGACAGGATGGACGAGTACAGCCCCTCCTGGCGTAGGAGTTTGCCGATATCACCCGGCTTCGAGCACCGGTCGGCCTTTCGCCAAAATACGGAGCTTGTACTTCGCCGTGAACCGACGACGACGCGCTTTCTCCGGCACTTCGGGGTCTGGGTCGGACGCCGATCGTGTCGGTTTCGAGGGGTCGCTCAGCACCAGTGAGTTCATGGATTCTCTCCGTCGCCCTGCTCCCTAATTTCGAGGGATTCCAGTGTCTCACGTACATTGACACAGAGGGGTGACGCGAGTTGGAAGCTCCGTAGTTACGGCCCGCGCGGGTCGGCGTTTGCCGCTGACCGCCGGCGCCGTCCGTGCTGTCAGGCGCCCTCGGCCGATTATTGGCACCCTACGCGGTCGCCGACTTGGATCACTCCGAGAACCTCCGCGCCTCCCACATCGCGGAAGCGATCCAGTACCGAGGCCTCACCTGCCGTCGCTGACGCTCCCCCCGGAAGCCGGAGATTCCTAAGGGAGCTCCTCGAGCCCTCGCGCCGGCACGGTCACGGCGAGAGATCCGCGTGGCTCTCTTCCACTAAGAGCGAACTCTGAACTCAGTCGCCGAGCCTCTTGACGTGGGATAGAAATTCCTGCTGGTTCTCGAACCTGAGGCCGTCTCCTTCCGACTCGAAAGACGGATCTTGGGCTAGAGGACTAGCGATGGCCTCCCTTCCGAACTCTGCATTCGGATCAGGCTCAAGTCCAACCTGCCGCCATTGTCCTTCATGGAGTTCGCAGTAGTCGCCGCCAATCTCTATGTCGCCCACTCGCTTGATGAGCAACAAGGCACTCACTTTCCCAGAATCAGATATGAAGACGCCTGGGTAAACGACCGTGTCGTCATCACGAAACCCGTCGGTTTCTTCTATGAGCATTGAATGCAATGGCCCGAGATGGGCTGCGAAGTCAGATGCCCGCCAGTTCTTTCCAGCCTTTATGTCCGCCAAAGTGAGATCTGATATGCGCATGTTCAGTGTCCTACTGTTTCCGATTAACGTGAGTGCGCCCAGGACGACTACGGCGGTCGCCACGTAATCTGGCGTGTCCTCATGGCTTCGCGCCAGACTTCCAGGCCTATCCGGTATTGGGCTTCCCATGGCTGCCGAGCGATCCACTGATTGAAGGTTCTGTAGCCGCGGGGCAGCCACGCATGCCCAGAGTTGTAGAATCGAGTAATTAGACTATGGACTGCCGCTGGTGTTGGTACGAGATTAAGAATTGAATGTATGGATCTGTGGCCAAAGCTCTGGAGATTCGCCGCCTGTTGGCCGACGATGTGATGCCACTCGAGAGTCGCGAATCTGCTTCTAAAGCCTGTTAAGATACTGTTCAGGACTTGGCCGGGATGATGAGACCAGTTAGGCGCCTTGGCGGCCTCTGCTTGCGTCACTGGTCGCGGAAGTCGAAAATACAATCTCTGAAGCAGCCTGGCCCCTCTTGTTCCTGTTCCTCGAAGTAACTGAAGAGCGTAGGGCCCAAATCTAGTGAAAAAGGCGATGGCCAAAGTCCCGAGGGTGGAAACTGCAAGAACCGCGAAGCGTGCCTTGAAGAGGACTTGAAAGCCGATCGAAACAGCCTTTGCGCTAAGGTAGCCGATGGTTGATAGCGCTGCCTGGACATCGGCGACTGAGAAGAGGCCGGACGGGTCAGAGCGCCCAACTGGATCGGACAGTGCATAGAGATACTTGTGAAGCGTCGAAGGCTCAAAAGGTCTCCCCGAGAACAGATCGACGGAGACGAACCGTCCACTGGCGGGATCCAACCATCTAGCTCGATTGTAGTAGTAGCCGGAGCTGGGATCGAGCTGTTCGCCAACGAAAAGATAGGCGTTTGGGTCCTCACCTATGTGCTCAAGGAGCTCGCCAAACGCGGAAAAGATCCATCGGTCGGTTACGGTCTCTGTGTCATCCGTCAGCGCCCGGATGCTCCCAAGCCCATCAGCGTGGTAGAAACGCACCTCCGTCATCGGCCGAAAGACCGCCAAGAGGTCGTCCCCACGCACGTAGTAGGCTTGCAGGCTACCCGCTCCATCCGTCTCTGCTACAACATGGCTGAGCGTCCCTGAGGTATCGACGAGGTAGTCCACTACCTCCGTCGGCCCGCCAGGCGACGTCGTCTCGGTACGGACCCTCACACCGTCGGCGTCGTAGGTGTGGTCCACCAGCGTCCCGTCTGGCAGCACCACGCTCTGCCATTGATTCTCGAAGTCCCAAAAATAGGCTGTAACATCGCCTTCCGTCATGCTTGTCAGATTGCCGTTGTCATCCCAGCTATACGACGTCGTCGCCGCCGTCAGCAACCGATCCCGATCGTCGTAGGTCGAGGTGATCGTTGTCGGCCCGTCTCCTTCGTCGATCGTCTGAGTACGCCGGTTTCCGACCGGATCGTGGACAAAGTCTCGCTGGTAGACCTGCTCGGCCGCCGCGCCGGTCACCCGGTCCTGGATCAGCCGGTAGAGATCGTCGTAGGTGTAATGCCGCGACGTGCCGTCATGCTCGTCGATGCGGGTCCGGTTGCCCGCCAGGCCCAGGGTGTAGTAATAGCTCGCTAGCACCTCGTCGGCGGAGTTCACCGTCGTCAGGTCCGTCAGCCGGTTCAGCTGGTCGTAGATGTAGCCGGTGGTGACACCGTTGGGATGCTCCAGGCTGGTGCGGTTGCCGTTGGGGTCGTAGCCGAGGGTGGTGACGCCGCCCTGGGGGTCGGTGACGGTCTCGAGGCGGTCGAGCTCGTCGTAGGTGTAGGTGGTGGCGTAGACCTCGGTGCCCACGGTGGCGGTGAGGCTCTCGCGGTTGCCCTCGGCGTCGTAGGTGTAGCTCAGGCGGTAGCCGGTGGGATCAATCTTCTCCTTGAGGCGGTCGCGCTGGTCGTAGATGTAAGTCGTGATTCCGCGGGAGTCTGTGACGGTCTTACGTTGACCGGTCGGCGTGTAGGTGAAGCCGACTTCCGTGCCGTCCGGGTAGGCCCGGCGGGTCAAGCGCTGGTTGGTGTCGTACTCGAAGGTGCGGGTGACGCCGTTGAAATCCGTGTGGCTCTTGAGGGTGCCGTCGGCATAGTAGGTCATCACCTCGAACTTGCCGTCGCCGGGGAGGATGCGCCTGGAGGTACGGCCGAGTGCGTCGTACTCGAACCTCGTGACGTGATCGTTGGCGTCGATCTGCCGGGTGCGGTTGCCGAGCTCGTCGAAGACGTAGTCGGTCTCCTGCAGC
>JAAELU010000158.1 GCA_024226255.1 bacterium
GATGGCGCCGAGCTTGATGGCGAAGGCGTCCTCGAACCACGCGCCGAGCACTACGGATATAGACTCGGCCGCGGCGGAGAACAAACCCGCCACGATCATTAGGGCAATGCCTGACCTGGTGAGATTGAGTTTGCCTCGTTCACCGTCACCGGGCTCATCCGGCTGCACAAACCGCTGCGCACCAATAACCGACAACGCCGCCAGGGCGGCAGTGACATAGAACGCGGCTTCCCAGCCCCACCGATCGATAATCAGCCCGACTGCAGGCGCGCCGACCAGGAATCCGCCGGCCCACACGACCTCGAACAGAGCGAGGTAGCGCGCCCGCATCGCGTACGGCGTGCGATCAGAAAGGTAAGCCTGGCCGGACACGTCGAAGACGGCCTTGGCCAGACCCATCGCGGCAAACCCAAAGAGAGCGCCCACGAAGGCGCTGGTGGCTGCCGTGACGACGGCTCCGGCCACGAACATGATCAGGCCCAGCTGCATGACGCGACGTCGCTGTCGCTTCCGACCGGCAGTAACGACAATCGGGGTCGCCATCGCCGCTGCCGAACGGACCGCCACCAAGGCTCCGGCCTCCTCCAACGGGACGCCGAGGCCGCGCGCTATGACCGGAAGAAACGGCGACGTCATCCGGTGGGCAGTGTTGAGAACCAACCGGGCGCTGGATAGCAGCAGCAGCGCCGGACGCAGGCCGCCCCTCGGGCTACTCAATGAGAGGTGCCCAGGAGGCTGCGGCACGTCACTCGATGACGCCGCCCTCGGTCATCCGCTTGATGTCGAGCAATTCGGCGACCTGCTCGGCGGTCAGCCAGCCTTTCTCGATCACGACGTCGCCCACATTGCGACCGCTGTTGAACGCTTCTTTCGCCGCGATGGCGCCCTTGTCGTAGCCGATATGGGGGTTCAGCGCGGTAACCACGATGATGTTGGCCTCAGCCAGTTCCCGAGAGCGTTCAACGTTGGCTTCGATACCCTCGATGCATCGCTCCCGGAAAGTGTCGGCGGCGTTCGCCAGCAAACTGATCGACTCGAGAAGATTGTGCACGATGAGTGGCATCATCACATTGAGCTCGAAGTTGCCGTTGGCGCCACCCCAGGTGATCGCAGTGTCATTCCCGATGACTTGCGAGCACACCTGCATCATCATCTCGGACATGACCGGATTCACCTTGCCCGGCATGATCGACGAACCCGGCTGCAGCGAAGGCAAGCGGATCTCCGCAATGCCGGTCCGCGGGCCCGACGACAACCAGCGTAGGTCGTTGGCGATCTTGAACAGCGAAGTTGCCACGGTCTTGAGCGCACCAGACGCACTGACCGTTGCATCCTTGGCGGCCTGGGCCTCGAAGTGATCATCAGCTTCACGCAGCGGGTAGCCGGTGATCGAGGCCATGTCGGCGATGACCGCAGCGGCAAAACCGTCGGGAGCGTTCAACCCGGACCCAACTGCGGTGCCTCCGAGCGGCAGCTCTTCGAGCTCCGGCAGTACTTTGGTCAGGCGTTCGACGCCCTTGCGCACCTGCGTGGCATAGCCCCCAAACTCTTGGCCGAGGGTCACCGGAGTGGCATCCATCAAGTGGGTGCGGCCCGACTTCACAACATCCGCGAATTCAATCGACTTGGCAGCAAGAGAATCGGCAAGGGCCTCGAGTTTCGGCAGTAGGTCCTCGCGGATTGCGGCAACGGCGGCAACGTGGATAGTCGCCGGGATGACGTCGTTCGACGACTGCCCAAAATTGACGGAGTCGTTGGGGTGCACAATGCGGTCGCCGAGTGAGCCCCCCAGGAGAATCGTTGCCCGGTTGGCGATGACCTCGTTGGCGTTGGTGTTCGTTGATGTCCCAGAACCCGTTTGGAACACATCGAGGACAAATTGCTCGTCGAGTCCACCTGCGCTCACCTCGTCGGCGGCGCTCGCGATGGCGGATGCCTGGTCGGCATCAATGTATCCGGCGGGGCCGCTGACACGGGCTGCCGAACCCTTGAGGAGGCCCAAAGCCCATATGAACCGTCGACTGAATCGAAGATCTGAGATTGGGAAATTGTCGACCGCCCGCTGTGTCGAGGCGCCGTAGTAGGCGTCTGCTGGGACCTCGACTTCGCCCATCGAGTCACGTTCGATTCGCATACATCTCTCCTGGATCTGGTGCCAAGAAGGTTAGACCCGACCTAGGTGGCCTCAGCCCTCGAACCACGCCACGGCGACAAGTGCCGCCGCTACGAGCGTCACCAGGATCACGACCCAAGGAATAGCCTTGAGACCCGACCACAGGTCGCGCTTATCGACGGCTTCGCCAAATGGCGCCCGCCCATAGGTGAGCTGACGCAGGGCCCGGTCACGAGCCGATAGTGTCTGCCTGCGCGCCACGCGGCGCGAACTCTCGTCATCGCCGTACATCGTGTGCACACGATTCTGCAGTGGGCTCATCAGGATGAACATCGCCACCAGCAGGGCCAGGCCGACCGCGCCGGCGGTCAAACCTCGGCTGAACGCCAGAGCGCCGAGACCGAGCAGCCA
This sequence comes from bacterium, assembly GCA_024226255.1. Taxonomy (GTDB): domain Bacteria; phylum Actinomycetota; class Acidimicrobiia; order Spongiisociales; family UBA5794; genus JAHEJX01. The sequence goes on from JAAELU010000158.1 coordinate 2,525, forward strand.
CACACTCCAGAGCCGGCCAACTTCGCCCATGTACTTCTTGGCATCGACCGCGTCGTCGAACCAGCTCTCGATGGTCACGGCAGGTCGAGCAGCGGGTCTCTGTCGGGGACCAGTCCGAGTTCGGCGCGGAGCGCTTCGTACCCCGTCGCTTCGAGCTCTTGGGCGATCTCACTACCACCGCTGCGCACAATGCGCCCATCGACCATAACGTGGATCCTGTCCGGCTTCATGTAGTTGAGGATGCGTGAGTAGTGCGTGATGACGAGCACACCCAGGGAATCCGACCGGGACGCTTCGACGAGTCCCGCGACCTCACGGACGGCATCGACATCGAGCCCGGAGTCGATCTCATCGAGGATGGCAACCTTTGGATCGGCCAAAGCCAGCTGGAACATTTCGGACCGCTTCTTCTCTCCCCCGGACAGACCCTGGTTGATGGGTCGATCGAGGAATCGCTCCATACCGAGTTCGGCTACCGCGTGCTCGGTCTTGGCCGCAAAGGAACCGTTGTTGGCGGCCTCGGCGAGTTCTCCGACTAGGTCATCGAGCGACACGCCGGGAATCTCCACCGGATACTGGAATGCCTCGAAGAGGCCGAGTCGCGCTCGCTCATCGACCGGCAAACCCAAGATCTCGGTGCCATCGAGAAGTACCGATCCAGAAGACGTGTAGTCGTCCTTGCCCATCAAAACGTGGCTCAGGGTTGACTTACCCGAGCCGTTGGGACCCATCAGAGCATGTACTTCGCCAAACGGGATCTCGAGCTCGACACCCTTGAGGATCTCGAGCTCACCAATGCTGGCGCGGAGGTCTTTGACTTCGAGAGAGTTACTCATTCTGCTGCTTCCCCGTCGTCTGCAATCAGCAGAAACGCTTCATCTTGTTCGATCACAACTTCGTAGACAGGCACGGACCTGGTGGCGGGAAAGGACCCAGGCTGGCCGGTCTCGAGGTCAAACTCTGAACCGTGGCGGGGGCACTCGACCGCCAAGTCGAATAGCTCGCCATCGGCTAGAGAAGCCTCGGCGTGGCTGCAGCGATCACCGATCGCGTAGATGGAGTCGCCAACACGAAACACCGCGACTCGGTGGTCGCCATGCTCGACACGTACGCCGCTCCCCGCGGGAAGTTCGGTGACCTTGCCGAGCGAGATGCGGTTGGTCATACGCGCCCCGCCTGTTGGGCCTCGATGTATTTCTCGTTGAACCGGTCACGCAGACGGTCCACCATTTCGGGGATGGGGAAGCGAGCGAGGGCCTCCTCGAAGAACCCGCGCACCTGGAGCCGGTCGGCGCGGGACTGGTCAAGACCGCGGCTCATCAAGTAGTAGCGCTGCTCGGCATCGAGCTGGCCCACCGTTGAACCGTGCCCGCACTTCACATCGTTGGCGAGGATCTCGAGATTCGGCACCGACTGGGCGGAAGCCCCCTCGCTGAGGATCAGATTGCGGTTCGTTTGAAAAGCATTCGTACGCTGCGCGACCTCGTCGATGCGGATCATGCCGGTGAAGATTGACCCGGCCTCGTCCTCGACTGCGCCCTTGAGAAACATGTCCGAGTTCGTGTTCGGAGCGCCGTGGTGCATGACGTATCGATAGTCGAGCGTCTGCTCCAGGTCACCGAAGTAGGCGCCAATCACCTGGGCATTCGAGCCTTGACCGACAAGATGAATGGCGAGCTGCCACCTCGCCAGCGATCCGCCCAATCCGGCCTCCGCTACGCGCAGCTCGCTGTCACGGCCGACCTCAAAAACGATCTGGCCGATCGCCTTGGTGAGTCGGCCCCACTGCTGATCCACAACGACCGAGAGGTTGGCGTTGGCACCGAGTCGGCCCTCGACGTGGGGAACAACGAGAGCATCAAGATCATCAGCTGAGCGCAGCCGGATAGCCACCGTCACTTCAGCGCCATCGGCAACATCGATACGGATGCCTGGGAAGCTGGCTGCGGTCGAGCCGGCGACGACATCGATCACCACCGGCTCGCCGACGGCTTTGCCGGCAGCGACGGCAACGTCCACCCACTCGGCGCCGTAGGCGGCGTGAGCAGCCGTGAAGATGTCTTGATCCGACCGGACCATCGATTCGCTTCCGCCAGCTGTGCGCACGCACGTGACGCCCTCCACCGACGATGTCGCAGACAGCACGGCGCCGTCGGCGACAGTCGCCGATCCGGCAGTTGCGAAGCCGGTGGGGAGCGGATCGCCAGGAGCCGAAGCAGGCACGGCTGCGAGGCTATAGTCGTCCATGCTGAAATCCAGATCGACGTAGCGCCAGAGCTCTTCGCGTCCTGTTGGCATCGTCTGATTGGCCAGCTTGACGCCAGCCGCTTCGCGCTGAGCCAGCGCTTCATCGGATTCGTCAGCGGCGCGCAAAAAACCGCTTGTGTTTTGTAGTGGCAAGGCCGATCTCCTTTAAGCGGAGCAAGACTACTTAGTGCTGGAGCCAATGCCCAAAGTTGCACTTGACATCACCAGTGCGTCGGTTCAGTATTACCCCTCGGTAGGGGGCACCGGTCGCACATACGGTGCTGTTGGCGGAGTTCAATAAATGCTGAAAAAGTTCATTCCGGTGGCGGTCGCCGTCGCCGTCTTCTTGTCAACACTGGTGGCGTCAGCCGCGCCCGCAAGTGCTGACGAAGGCTTCGAATTCATGTACTTCCCGCACGAAGGCCTCGACAGTGAATTCTCCAATGACTGGGGCAACGCACGTGACGGAGGCGACCGCACCCACAAGGGAACCGACATCTTCGCTCCCAAACTGACCGAGGTCGTTGCGGTCGCGGATGGTTTTGTGACCAAGGTCGGCAGCTCCAAGCGGCCGGGATATCAGGTCAGGATCCGTCATGCCAACGGTTGGGAGTCCTGGTACTTCCACCTGAACAACGACACGCCAGGCACAGACGACAACCGCGGTGGCCCCGAGTTTGCGTTCGCTCCGGGAATTGAGGAAGGCATGTTCCTCACGGCGGGAACGGTCATTGCCTACGTGGGCGACTCCGGCAACGCCGAGCCAACCGCATCCCATACGCACTTTGAGCTCCACAGCAATGGCCGTGCTCTGAACCCATACCCATACCTGCGGGCAGCATGGATTCGACAGCAGCGGGTCAGCGAACTGTTCGCTTCGCACGACATGGTGTGAGCCAGAAGCAGAAGTCAGAGAGTTATGGGTTAACAGTTACCAGTTGCCAGTAGGAATCTGTCGCTGGCACCAGATAACAGATAGCTGGTAACTGGCAACTGGTAACTGGTAACTGACTCTTTCTCACATCTCACATCTCACATCTGACTTCGGCCAGAGCGACTGCGCGGGCCATCACTGCGTCGAGCATCTCCTCGGTCAAGCGACCCGTGAATGTGTTCTGTTGGCTGGGGTGGTAGCTGCATACCATGGTCACCGAGCCGAGATCGACCTCTATGCCGTGCCCAAACTTGGGATGAGGCTTCGGTACCGTATGCCCCAAGCCCGGTAGGTGGCGCCACAGCGCTTGATATCCGAATCCTCCGAGGCAGATGTAGACGGCGGTTCGCTTCAGGGCCTCCAACTCGGCAGTCAGCCAGCGCGAGCAATTGTCCCGTTCGACCGGCAAGGGCTTGTTGTCGGGCGGAGCACAGCGGACTGCCGAGGTGACCCACGTGTTGATCAGCTCGAGACCGTCGTCGGCTGCAATGCTCTCCGGCTGGGTAGCCAGACCTGCACGGTGGAGCGCCCGATACAGCCAGTCGCCGCTGCGATCACCCGTAAACATCCGCCCGGTGCGATTCGCCCCGTGGGCTGCCGGCGCCAGGCCGACGATCACAATTCGGGCATTGGGATCGCCAAATCCAGGAACGGGCCTCCCCCAATACTCCTGGTCGCGAAAGGACGCTCGTTTGGTTTCCGCCACCGATTGGCGCCATTCCACCAACCGGGGGCAGTCCCGGCACTCGATGAGCTCGGCACGAAGCCGAGCCATCTCAGCTGAACTCACGGATCTACCGGTGGCAGGTGAGTCTTGTTGAAGCTGGTGTTGGCGCTCCATAACATCCACCCCATGTCGCGTTCCTCGGCGACGCCCTGGAGTGCAAGTATTTCGTCTGCCTCGATGAAGGCACGCTGCAACCATGGGCGGTAGATGCTGAAACCTTCCAGCTTGGGAATTCCCGCGTCGAGCGCCAGCGTCACCAGCTCGACGGCATGCTCGTTGGGGTCTTCCCAGCCCTTCCAGCCGGGCCCGTATGTGTAGCTGTAGATCATCGGGCTCAACACATCGATGTACTTGGAGAACTCGCGAGGCGACTGCCCGATGCCCTCATCCGAGCTGCTCTCGAGGGTGATTGCGAAGATGTCGGCGGCGACAGCGCACCCCATAGGATTGAGCCGGGAATGGGCCTCTTCGAGGAATGACGCGATCGTGTTGACGCGGAACTCCTGCGATTCCTCGCCGTAGTAATCCTCTGTCTCGAGCTTGTCGAACTCGAGTTGCGAGATGGGGCCGTCGGAGGGAAACCGGATGTAGTCGAACTGGATCTCATCGAACCCGCGCCGACATGCCTCTTCTGCCAGATCCAGCGGGTACCTCCATGAGCCCTTATCCGTGGGGTCGAGCCAGCGAATCCCGTTGTAGTTCTTCCACGGCTCTCCGGTCTCCTTGTCGCGAGCCGCAATCTCGGGTTGCGCTTTGGCGAGGAAGTTGTCCTGGAATGTCACAATCCTTGTGATCTTGTACAGACCGTGGTCGTCCATGTCCTGGATGATCCTCTCGAGATCGTAGAAGCTCTGCACCGCTCCGATCTCGTGCGCCAGTGCGACCTCGGTGTCGTGGAAGATCGTTCCACCCTCTGCTTTCGTATCGACCACGAACGCGTTGACACCGGTCTGGTCCGCCAACTCCAAGAGCGATTCCCAAATATCTCGATCGCCCGCTTTGTCTCCTCCGACCCGCAGCGCTCGAATCATTCGGGGCTGCATCGTTACGGAGATATCGGTCAGGGCGCCGTTCCACGCAACGGTCGCCGGCTCCCATGCCGGTCGAGCCAGTTCTAGATCCCCGGGCACCGCTCTGCTCAGTTCGAACGCTCCAGCATCATCCGACCTGACCTGGGTCCGCCCCAATGTGACCTCAGCCCCCGGAAGCGCCCGGCCATCTGGCGCGACAACCCTTCCAGTAAGGATCACCGGGTCGAGGGCGAGCACGACCTCCCTGGTGTCGGGCAGTTCCGTCAGCTCGGTCGAGTTGCTCACGAACCCGGGAGCCGTTGCCGAGATCGTCACCGGGCCGTCCGGATCCCGCCAGTCGACCACGAAGCGCCCGGTCTCGTCGGTCGCCACCTCGTCGCCGAACAAGTCGAGAGTGGCCGGCAGAGCGGTCGAGTCGTCGGCGGCGAGCACCGAGATCGTGAGAGTCGGAACCGCCGGCTCCAGGGGACGAACAGATTCGGCACCTGTCAGCCCCATGGGCCCGGCGCATGCGCTCAGGCCGATGACGAGTACGGCACCCCGGGCAGCGCGCATGATGACACCACCAAAAGACAGGCGCTTGTTCAAACTAGATGTGGCGGTGTGGTCTTGCACTGTCAACCTTGCCAGCGGAAGGGACCCTCGTACTGATTCAAGAGCGTAGTTGCCGCGGCGCACAACCTCAGGGCTTCGGACCCGCAACCACCACGTTGGCGGCCCCGGCAAAGCCTCTTGCTAGTCAGTTGGGGCCATGATAATTTCGAAGTAGCAACCCCACTTGACGGAGGGGGTCGTTGATTCGACCAAGGGGAGCCAGATGTCACGGAGTGTGGCGAGGCGGCGGATATCGCGACCTACCTCGACAGATACCGTTGGGATATATCTCGACGAGGTATCGAGTCACGTCCTCCTCAACGCAAACGACGAAGTCCGTTTGGCGCGTGTCATTGAAGCAGGCACAACAGCTGCGGCGGTCCTGACGACCAAGTCCAACCTGACAGCGGGCGAGGCCACGCGGCTGACCGCCGATGTAGAAGCCGGAACCGAAGCCAAGGCAACCTTCATCCGAGCCAATCTGCGGCTCGTCATCTCGATTGCCAAGCGCTACACAGGTCGCGGTCTCGACCTCATCGACCTGATCCAAGAAGGCAACGTAGGACTCATCCGAGCGGTCGAAAAGTTTGACTGGCGCAAGGGGTTCAAGTTCTCGACGTACGCCACGTGGTGGATTCGTCAGGCGATCACCCGTGGGTTGGGTAACAACGCCCGCACCATTCGATTGCCAGTTCACATGATCGACATTGTGCGCACGGTCCACGACACACGGTCGAGCCTCCAAGAGATCTATCAGAAGCAGCCGACAGTGGCGGAAATCTCAATTGCAAGCGGACTCGACGAGGAGAAGGTCGCGGCGGCACTGGCCGCCCCCGAGGATTGTGTGTCGCTCGATCAAACCGTCGGCGAAAGCACTGAAACCGCGCTCGGTGATTTGGTTGAGGATGATCAGGCGGAGAGCCCGGAATTGATTGCATTGATCCATTCGCGTGACGACGAACTCGCCGTGGCCCTCAGCCATCTCGAGCCGACTGAGCGCGCCGTGGTGGTCCTCCGGTTTGGTCTGCACGGCGGCGATCCCGTGACGCTGGCGGGCATCGGTCGCCAACTCGGGATCACCCGAGAGCGGGTCAGACAGATCGAGGGCAAAGCGCTAGGCAAACTCCGCCACCCCAGCATGCATTTCAGCCTCGAGGACCTCCTGAACTAGGAAGCCGTGCGCTCAATCGCTGCTCCACCGCCGAGAGTCCAGCCCGTGCCCAGGGCTATCCTCTGCGCCACATGGAAGATCAACAAAGAAGTGACGACCTCAAGGTCCCGGTTGTTGCAGTAGTCCTCGCCGCCGGAAGTGGCGTCCGGCTCCGCAGCTCCACTCCGAAGCAGCTGATGAAACTCGCCGGCAAACCGGTGCTGGCTCATACGCTTCGTGCATTCGAGGACGTTCCCGGAGTCGATGAGATCATTGTCGTCACCCGAGAAGACCTCGTCGAGGCGAGCCGCGACATCATTGCCCGCGAGGGCACTGCAAAGGTCAGCCGGGTCCTCATTGGAGGAGCGTCGCGCAACGACTCCACCCGCACTGCCCTCAATGCACTGTCGACCTTGGATGAAGCCAAAGTACTGATCCATGATGCGGTCCGACCGTTTATCGAACGATCCACGATCGAGGAGACAATTCGGTGTCTCGACGAAGTCGACGCGGTCGATGTGGCGATAGTCCCGGCGGATACGATCATCGAAGTCGAAGGCGACCACATCACCGCGATGCCCCGGAGGAGCCAGCTGCGCCGGGGGCAGACGCCACAGGCGTTCAAGCTGTCCGTGCTGCGCGATGCATATGCCCATGCGGCCAATGACCCCGATTTCTCAGCGACCGACGACTGCGGCGTCGTCCATCGTTACCGACCCGACGTGTCCATCCGTGTGGTGGACGGGTCACCTACGAACATCAAGCTGACTCATCCCATCGATATCTACGTCGCCGACAAGCTATTCCAAGTGCAGACGCTCGAAACGGAACAAGTCGAGCTCTCCGAACTGAAGACACAGCTCAACGGCCATCACATCGTCGTCATCGGTGGCAGCTACGGCATCGGCTCGGAGATCGGCGATCTCGCCGAAGAACTGGGAGCCCACGTTCATCGATTCAGTCGATCCACGACCGGGACTCATGTCGAAGATGGCGCCAGCGTCAGGGCGGCGATTGAGAGTGTCGTCGCCACCACGGGTGCCATCCATCACGTCGTCAACTCGGCGGGAGTGCTGCGAATCAAACCGCTGGTGCTCCAAAGCGACGACGAGATTCGGGCCCTGATGGATGTCAATTACCTGGGCCCCATCAACGTTGCTCGCGCTGCCTATCCCCACCTCGAGGCCACGAGGGGCCAGCTGCTCTTCTTTACGTCGAGCTCGTTCACGAGGGGACGTAGCCACTACGCCCTCTACACGTCATCGAAGGCTGCGGTCGTCAACCTGACGCAGGCGCTGGCGGAGGAGTGGGCTGATGCCGGCGTTCGCGTCAACTGCATGAACCCGGAGCGCACTCAGACCCCCATGCGGGTGGAAGCATTCGGGACCGAGGACCCGGAATCACTGCTGGGAGCGGACAAGGTCGCTCGGAAGGCCCTCGAAACCTTGGTGAGCCATGCCACCGGCCAAGTAATCGACGTGCGGCGCTGAAAGAGACCCCGCAGCCACGGACCTAGGGACGTCTTCTAGCCGCGGTTGAGAACAGTGCCCAGCTTCTTTGTTGCCTCGATCGATGAGTAGCTGTCCATGGGTAGGTCCGGCATGAACGTCAGGAAGAGCTGCTCGTTGTCGTCCGCATAGCGCTCGATCAGTTTGGTCCGCTCTTCGGGGGTGAGGATCTGCGCTCCCGGATAGGTGCCTATTGGAAAGGCGCGCTTGAGGAACCGCTTGACCGCGTCACGCTCTTTCTTCGTCTCGAGCTCGCGATTGACCTTCAGGGCGATCGAAAGCGCCTTATTCGAGTACGAACGGTTGGCACTGGGATCTTCCTCGAACTCGGACATGTCGAGTTGCCCGTTGAGACCGATGTTGACGAGAAAGTCCTCTAGGTAAAGCAACGAGCCGGCGCCGATCAGCTCAAACGGCCGGACGCGCATCGAATCGACCTTCGGAATGGCCCGCAGCCGCCTCGCCAGGTCGAAGTACCGCAGAACGGTCTGGTCGATGTACGGGAACTGATCGCGGACACTGTGCGACCGGCCTTTTTGGATCTCCCACAAGTAGCACGATTCCATGAGGCGATCCTGTCGGCGCGTGTACAGGGCAAGGTGGGTTCTCTCGGGGGCCAACGCCTCGATGACCTCTGTGATTGAGTCCTCAGCAACCGGCCGGAACCGAGGCGAGTCACCCTCACTCGGCATTCGGGCTCCCACGAGCCGCTCGTTCGAGATGAGGACCTGTTGGGTCGGTGCGCCGCTGACTTGTTCGACTTCGGCCATCTCCGTGGCCACAAGATTGCGTAGCTCATCTTGAAATAGGGGCGCTTCGACCGGATTCCTCGTGCGACGTGCCGCCCAGGAGCCTTCATGCGGCAGCTTCTTCATCATCTCGATGGTGACCAGCGCAACACCGCGCTGATGCAGCTGTGGCCGGAGTTGCTTGAGTGACACCTGGAGTGTTGTTGTGCCGGTCTTGTGGATGCCGGCATGAAGCACCAGGCGCGGGATTGAGAGGGGCATTGAGGTCGCTTAGGTTCGAGAAGATCGGTCTGAAACAAGATGCTACCAAGCTCCCCGAGGGACGGGTAACTCCCAATTGAGCGCGCTGCCCTAGCATTGCGCCGGTCATGCTGCAGTACCGAATCAAGCGAGCCATCCGCCTTCTAACACCACATCGCCGCTCTCTCTTTGGCATCAAACAACTACGAGTCAGCTTTGTCTTTGCGCTGATATACCTGGTCATGACCCTCGGAGCTCTGTTCCGCGCCCCGGTCCTATCCGGCGCCGCGTATGCCTTCAGCGGACTCATCGAAGAGCGCGACATCATGCCGATGGACCGCCGGAAGAGAAAGCTGTCTGGATGGCGCCGCGGGCTCGAGATCCGCAGTCAGTGGCGCACACTGCTGTTCATTGTCGCCATGGTCGCGAGTAGTGCCCCCAATGAGCTGACGGTGTCCTTCGTGATCATCAGCCTCGCCGCGACCGTGACGATTCGGATCGTCAGATCGCGCCAATTGCAGCTCGATATCCGACGCCGCCTCACCTCTCTCGGTGCCCTTCATGCCGGCCAGGAGAGGCTCGCCGAAGCGCAGTCGGTGGCTCGCAGACGCGATCTCGCAGAGCTTCCCCTGCAGATCGCAATAGGTGTCGTCGCACTGACACTCAGCTTGCCCACCGCGTCAGGGCTCACCAGCTCTGTAGCGATCGCTCTCGCCGTGATCGCAATTGCTGCTGTGATTGCCTACATCGGCTGGCTGATTCTGAGGATCCGGCGGGTACGCCCCGCCCTGCTGTCCGGTCAACACGACTCCGAGGTACTCGGGGAGTTTCTCGCCTACGACCCTGAGGTGGTCTGCTACTTCAACGGTCACAGCGGCTCGATGTATGCGGTCAACGTGTGGCTACGGACGTTCGAGGCAGCATCAAAGCGAGTTGCCCTCGTATTCCGTCATCGAGATGTCCGCAGCATTGGTACCGATCAGCTGCCGGGCATAGTCGTGACCCAAGACGCTCTGTGCGAGAAACTGGTGGCACCCTCGACCCGCATCGCGCTCTATCCAACCAACGGAACCCTCAACATCCACATGCAGCGCGATCCTCGGCTCAGTCACGTCTTCATTGGTCACGGCGACAGCGACAAGGCCGGAAGTGCTAGCCCTGCAACACGAAGTTATGACCGGATTTGGGTGTCGGGTGCTGCCGGTCGGGAGCGCTATCAATCGGCCGGCCTAGACATACCGGACGACCGGTTCGATGTCGTTGGTCGGCCACCCCTATCGCCCATCATTCGCGCGGCCGAAGACGCCCAACTAGTCCCCGTCGATGATGAGAGGCCATACGAGCAGCTGCTGCAAGCGCTGGCCGAAGCCGATGTGGAAGGTGCCCCGCCCTTTTCGATCTTGTATGCCCCCACCTGGGAGGGCTACTTCGACAAGTCGGACTACAGCTCGGTCGCAACTATCGCCGTGCCGCTGATCGAGTCGCTGCTGGAGGAGCACCCCGGAGTGCGGATCATCTACAAACCGCATCCCATGGGTGGCCGCCGTCTGGACGCGGTCCGAACGGCGTCTGCAACTATTCGGATCATGCTGGACGAGGATGAGGACGCGTTCCACCCCAATACCAGATTCCATTCAGCCATCTCGCTCTATCAATGGTTCGACCACGCTGACCTGCTCATCACCGACATCTCATCGGTGCTGTCCGATTTCATGATGTGGGATCGTCCCTATGTCGTAACCAACCCCCGCCAACTGCCAATCGGGAACCTCCATCGGAAGTTTCCGACGACCAAGGCGGCATACGTCATCGACGGCGTCGACCCCAGAGTCGACGCGCTGCTCATAGACAACGCTCTCGAACACGATCCGCTTGCAGGCCGGCGGCGCGACGCCCGCGAGCGATATTTGGGTAATCCAGATCGCGACCCGCTCGAGATGTTCAACGAACAACTTGACACGTTGTGGGCCCAGCAGGGGTCACACCCGGTTGACGACGAGACTCTGATCCTGATGGGACTGAAGGAAGCGGAGCCGCCCCGCAATGAGGCTCCGGAGTCCGAAGATGACATCGGATCGGACGGCGACAGCGACCAGAAGCTGGTTACCGAGGACGCGTGACGGCGTCGACGGCTGCTGCGAAACGGGCTTGGGCCGAGCCCACCTCACCGAGAGTCGCTCGCACTGCTCCCGCTCGTGCTGATTGCATCGGATCGCTTGTGAATGCCTCCTCGACCTGAGCTGAGATGTCCGACAGGGCGGCTTCGACAACTCCGGCACCGGCCGTGGTTGGGTAACGGGCGTGAAGGGAGTCGGCGCCCAGGCAGTTGACGTCGGTCACAAGCACCGGACGATCGACCGCATACCAATCAACCAGCACCGAGGAAACGTCCGTTACCAGTAGCCCGGCGGAGGCGAACGAGTCCACCAGTGGTTCCGACCCGTCGTCGATGGTCCCGCCCTCGCCTTCGACAATGGATTCGATTCTGCGAGCAGCCGCGGCTGCTGCCGGGTCAGCGGTTCCGGTGAGCGGATGGGCCCGAAACACGACATGGCGACCGGACGCCAGCAGCGCCCTGGCCAGAGCTTCTCCGAAGCCGGATACCGAGGAGAGATCCGAGTCGGCGTGGGCTCCTTCCCACGTAGGTGCATAGAGAATGGCGTCGGATCGGGTGTCAACCGCGGCGGCTGCATCGGTGACCGGTCGGCCAACCTCGTATATTCGATCGGAGGCCACACCAGCTTCCACGAGTCTGGCTCGGGCAGCCGGTCCCGCCACGAAGTGGGCGTCGTATAGCCGCATCGTCTTTCCTCCGGACGGGGGCTTGTCCGACTCGCCGTGGTGGAGCTGGACGTGGACTGGTTCCTCGAAGCGGATGGCGTGGTTGTTTTTGGTACCGGTGTTGACGTAGAAGACGATCGCGACGCTACCGGCGATCGCCAGGTCAAGATCGCCGTAGTACTCGACCAACAAGGTGGGCCCGGCGTAGAGGTTGGCGGCAGCTTCAAACGTTGCCCGCTCTCGGCAGACCAGAAGCCAAGGTCGGCCGGTGGCCTCGATGGACGTTGTCCAGTGACCAAGCTGATAGAGGGTTCGGATTCCGCCGCTGAAATGCATGATCAGCTCGGGGGCCAGCTCGGAAACGGCGGCACCGAGCCGAGCCCGTTGTCGGGCGGAACCCTGTGATGCCTGAATCAGGGTGGCCAGCCGCACCACGCCGAGGCCGATACCCCCAACGAGAATCAACCCGGCTACAGCCGGGATGACGGCGTCGAAGGAGGTGCGGCCGTCGCCGACGACCACCGCGCCGGCGAGGAGTGTCATGAGGCCAAGCACGGCGACATCTCCTGCCCGGACTATCGACCGGAACCTGCCCGACGAGTGATCGAACCATCGCAAGGATTCATCAATTCCGAGGCCACGATGAGCCAACCCCACTGTGAATCGGGTTGCCACGAGGCCATCGGCCAACGCACCCGTAGCCAACCCTGCGAGGCCGAGCACAACCGACAACAGTGGTCGGCCACTCAAGGGTTCAGCGCTTTCCAACAGCCCTACCAGTAAGAGGCCGCCAATAACATGGAGCGTGGCAGAGGCGCGGGCCGGCAGGTTCCGAAGCAGATAGCTCCTCAACGGCGACATGCTCATCACAAAGGTGAGCCCACCGAGCAAAGCCAGAACGGCCAGACCTCCGACGGGCACTTGCCTCATGACGATTCCACCGAGGGCCACCAGCCCGATTGCGCCTACGACAACCGAGACCCGTCTCAGCTTGAGAGCTGGGCCGATCAGCCGGTTGCGCACAGGCGCACTCCCCCCGGCCACGGGTTCGGCCGCCTCTGTTGTAGGTGGTGTCACGTCGCTCGATGGTAGGCGACGACGGCCCGAATGCTTTGTAGCGCTGGCATTGCCGAGGGTCGTCCTATCATTCCGGCTCGGGCCGGCCGGCAAGCCGCGACCCTCCGAGGAAGCCTGCAACGGAAGGCGCCGCAATCACAGCCAAGACCTCAGCCTCGCCTGCCACAGACGACAGGGGCCTCTTCGACATCGGCAAGCCACTGTCGCTGGGCGCCTATCTCAAGGATCTGTGGCGCCATCGGCAGCTGATCGTCCAGCTGGCACGCGCCGACCTCAAGCAGCGCCATGTTGACACCGCGCTCGGAAACGTGTGGTACTTCCTCAACCCGATCATCTTGACCGCGATCTACTTCGCGATATTCGTCAAGATTCTCGACACCAACCGCGGGCTCAGCGATTCGGAATTCCTCCCCTACCTGGCCATGAGCGTCGGACTGTTTTCGTTCGCCCAGCGAGCCACGATCACCGGCGCCAAATCCCTCATCGTCAACCAACGTCTGGTACGACTCGTGCGGTTTCCCCGAGCCATACTTCCAATGAGCGGCGTCCTCGCAGAATTGGGAGCGGTCGGCCCTGCTCTCATCGTGGGTGCCGTCGTAGCGATTCTCACTGGGGAAACCCCCGGTTTTGATTGGCTGTTGGTCGTGCCGGCTGCCGTGCCCCTGGCGCTATTCATCACGGGCTTGGCATTTGTCGCGGCTCGCGCCTCCGAAGCCTCGGGTGATGTGCTCAACCTGCTGCCATGGGTGTTTCGAATCCTGTTCTACATGAGTGGTGTGATCTACAGCATCGACAAGTTCATCGAACACGAGTGGCAACGAGATCTGTTCCTGATCAATCCATTGCACTCGTTACTTTCAGTGGCTCGCTACCCGATAGTGCCCGAAGCGTCTCCTCTTAGTTGGACGATGTTCGGGGTTGCCGTCGGTTGGACTGTGCTGGCGCTGTTGGGCGGCCTGTGGTTCTTCCGGCGGGGGGAGGAGAACTATGGACGCGAATAGCACTCACCCGCTGGCGCCCGTCGCACTACGTGCCGAGGGGGTACACGTCATGTACCACCCCGAGCGACGCCGGGCGTTTCGAGCAGAGTCGAAGAAGGCGACCGCAGTTCACGCAGTCAAGGGAGTGAACCTGGAGATCCGAGAGGGTGAGGTTGTCGGGATCATCGGTGCCAACGGATCGGGAAAGAGCTCGTTGCTCATGGCACTTGCCGGACTACTCCCCATTGAAGAGGGCCGCGTAATGGCCGTCGCATATCCTGCCCTACTCGGCGTACGTCCGGCGATACGCCGGCACCTCACAGGGATGGACAATGTGATAATCGGATGCATGGCGTTAGGGCTCAGTCGGGAGGAAGCCTACGAGGTGGCGCCGCGGGTCTTGAGATTCGCCGGTGTAGACACCCACGCCGACCTGCCGCTGCGAACCTGGTCATCGGGAATGAAAGCAAGACTCGTGTTCGCGATTTCAACATCGGTCCAGCCCAAGATTCTGCTGGTCGACGAGGTTCTGGCGGTAGGCGACGCCGAATTCCGCAAACGAAGCATTCGACGGCTGCGAGCTATGTCTGAAAGCGCCGGCACGGTGATCATGGTTTCACACAAGATGCAGCAGATCCGCAAGGTGTGCACCCGCGTCATATGGCTTCACGACGGCGAGATCCGCGCTGAGGGCAAGCCCAAGGGCATCATCAATATGTACAAGCAGTATGCCAAGGTCCTGGCCGACGAGATGGACGCCTGAACGTGGCTAGAGAATCCGTTCCCCCGATTGACGAACTCAGGCCAATCGCCCAGCCGTCGTCGGTCACCAATCGGCGCAGCGCCGAACACTGGACAGGGCACCTCTACATGAGACGAATCTCGATCTATGGCACCCGGTTGGCGTTGCAACTCGGATTCAGCGCCGACTTTGTGACCGGTGTCATGATCGTCGTCGGCCTGATTGCCGTTGCCACCACGTCAGTTCCGGGGCTGTGGAGCGCTGTAGTCGGCGCCCTGCTGATCCAGCTGTATCTGGGGCTCGACTGTGTCGATGGCGAGGTGGCCAGGGTGCGCAGGACTGAGAGCGCTCGGGGGGTATACCTCGACCGCCTCGGTCACTATCTGGTCGAGGGCGGCCTGCTGATTGCATTGGGGATTCGAGCGAGCGACGGTGGCCTCGAATCAGTCGTGCTCGGGTTGATAGCCGCCATCGGCGTCCTGCTGGAGAAGGCCGAAACCGACTTGGTCACTGTGGCCCGCTCGTCCCAGGGCAAGGGGGCCGCCGGAGATGCCGCGGCCTCGATCAAACAACCCACTCTGGCCAGGGGCCGGCAACTGGCCCGGTTGCTCCCGATCCACATGGCAACTCACGCTGCCGAGGCATCCCTATTGATAGTGGTCGCAGCAATTGCAGACGAGATCCGAGGGGACCTGTTGGTTAGCCGCATCCTGTTGGTTGCCCTGGCAGCCATCACCGCGGCGATGGTCGTCCTCCACCTGATCTCGATCCTGAACAGCAAGCGGTTTGACTGAAAGCAGATGTCAGAAATCAGAAGTCAGACGTCAGACGTCAGAAGCCAGACGTCAGAAGCCAGATGTCGGGATCGGCAACGGTGGAACGCCCTCTAGATAGAGTCAGCCTGGGTAGTTGTAGGCGTCCAACAATGCGATCGCGTGATATAGCGCGAGCACCAGCGACGCTGGCCCAAAGACTACGAAAATCCACTGTCGATCTCGGGGAAACGGAGCCCTGAGAAGCTGAGCTACGGCTCCGGCGTAGGTCACCACAGCCGCCAAGTAGAGCATCAATAGCCATCCGGTGGCCTCCGCAATCCACGTAGTCCGTGGCAGGACTGCGTCGGGCGCGCTGCGGCCCCACTCCGTACCAATCCACATAGTTAGACCCAGGCCAAGTGCAGCTATCGCGAAGACGGCGAGGGCGCCCAGACCCGATGGATGCCGAGCGAACATCACTACGAGTGCCAGGACAATGGCAATCAGGCAAGGAACAAAAAGAATCGATTCCAGACTTGGGCTGACAATCAACCCGGAAAGTGCCGCCAGGGCCGCAAGGGCCAGGATGATCGCCAGGAACGGATTGCCAATCAGTCGCCGACCGAGGGTGAGGAAATTCAAGGCTGACGTCTTGAGGCTCACGGTTGGCTAGAAGAGCGTCAGCCGTGTGGATTCGATGCCGCGGAGTTTGTCGTAGTCGACCTCTACCCAGCCAATGCCCCGATCTTCGGCCAGAGTGCGGGCCTGTGGCTTGACTTGCTGGGCGACGAAGATGCCGCGCACATCGCCGAGGCGGGCGTCGCGGGCCAGGAATTCCAGATATCGGGTGAGCTGTTCGACGCCATCGATCTCACCGCGTCGCTTGATCTCGACTGCCACGGTCGATCCATCGGTGGATCGACACAACAGATCGACGGGGCCGATTGGCGTCGGATACTCGCGCCTGATCAGCTCGAGGCCTTCCTCGACCTCTTCAGGGTTCTCGGCGAGCAGTTTCTGCAAATCAGCCTCCACCCCGTCCTTCTGCAGCCCGGGGTCGTCGCCCATGTCCATTGCGGTCTCGAAGTGAATCTCGGAGAACGTGATGGTGAGCCGTTCACCCTTCGGGTTGATTACGACCCAGCGACCTTCTTCTTCGATGAAATCGTTCGGAGCGTTCATCCAATTGAGCGGCTTGTATGCGCCCCCATCGGCATGGACTGCGACGCATCCGTCCGCCTTGACCATCACCAACCGGGTTGCCGGTGGTAGGTAGGCGTTGAGTCGGCCCTCATATTGGACAGTGCAGTCGGCGAGAACGATGCGCATAGGCGGGCAGCGTACCCCACTGGCTTCCTTGCGAAGCCGGCTAGCCGAGGGGCGTTGTTGCGATCACAGGTGTCAACCGGCCGGTTGAGACGTCGTAGATGTGACCGGATACCTGCAACTCACGCGGAACCATCGTGTTGGCGGCAAGACGGGCGACATCGGTGGCCAACGACTCCGTAGGCTCGCTGATCGCATAGGTCTCGACCACCGATTCGGTGCCGAACCGCGCCGTCACTTTGGCGGCCACTTCGGGATTGGCGAAGCGCGACATCCCACAGTCGGTGTGGTGGATGATTACGAGCTCGATGGAAGGCGTAGTTCCGCTGGCCGCCGCCATCAGCATCCAGAGCATCGAGACCTCGAGCGCCACCGCTTCGCTGACGCGACCACCAACATTGCGCAGCACCAAAGCATCGCCCAGTTCGATGCCGGCGAAGTGGGCCGGATCCACACGAGCATCCACGCAGGTGAGCACCAGGGTCGAGAGGTTGGGCTTGAGCGGCAGATCGCCCTGGTCGAATGAACCGGCGAATGCCGAGTTGCTCTCGTAGAGCGTGGCGAGGTCGGACAAGGCACTCCTTCAGTAGGTGGCGGCAAGGCTACCGGTCGTGCTGTCTCAAGATGACGAGAGGCCCCGCCGAAGCGGGGCCCCATCGCCTCTCGGGCCAGTTGGTCTACGGAGCCTTGGGCTCGGCGATGATCGAGAATGTTCCCCCTTGGGGATCGTTGACCACTGCGATCTTGCCTGCCGGCGTATCGAACGGCTCAACGCTGATATTGCCTCCAAGATCCTTGACCCTGGCTGCCGCAGCATCAGCGTCGGGTACGCGGAAGTACACCATCCAGTGCGACGGGATTTCAGCGGGCCAGTTTTCGTCCATGGCAATCATGCCGCCGTTGAAGTCGTCATCCATGTCGCCATCGCCCGGAACCTTGGTATCCATGTGGATCGTCCAGTAGTTCATGGGAGCTGACGGATCCGCAGCCGGCATCTGGTTGAAGTCCCAGGGAAGAACCGAGCTGTAGAAAGCCATCGAGCCATCGGTGTCCCTGGTTGCCAGTTCATTCCAGGCCATTGTGCCGTGCCCCATGAGCAAGTCGGCGCCGCGATGGGTGCCAGCCTCCCAGAGGCCGAATACCGCTCCGCCGGGATCTGCAAGGAATGCCATACGGCCCGATTCCATGACATCCATTGCCGGAACGATGACGTTGGCGCCGGCTGCAGTTGCCTTGGCCACTGTGTCATCAACGTTGTCGACTGTGATGTAGGAGTTCCAGATCGGGGGCATCCCCTTCATCATTTCGGGTTGGGCACCGAGGCCCGCCGTCGCCTTTCCGCCGATGCTGAACATGGTGTAGATGTAGTTGCCCTCGGGATCGAACTGCTCGGCCGACTCCCAGCCAAAGAGTGCCGAATAGAACTCCGTCGCCGCGGCTGGATCCGGCGAAGACACATCGGCCCAGCTAAAGAGTCCATGTGGGTAATTGTCTGCCACGCGTAGCGCCTCCTAGGTCGCAGCAGACCCTCGCCGCTGCCGACGTCCTAACGGTACAGGACGGGTGCGACAGAAACAGCGACGTCAGAAAGCAGAAGTCAGAAGCCAGATGTCAGATGTCAGATGTGAGATGTCAGATGTCAGAAAGAACGCGCCCCGGGTGGTCGCGCTTGCCATATGTCACAATGGCAAAATGACGGATTCAACGCCACGGCGCAGGGGAAACGTATTCGCTCCGGTCGGCGAAGAGCTGCACACGTGCCCGTGCTGCGGTCATCGCACGCTGAACCAGCGCGGCGCCTACGAGATCTGCATTGAGTGCGGCTGGGAGGACGACGGCCAGGACGACCACGACAGCCTCGCTGTGCGTGGCGGGCCGAACGGGCAGCTGAGCCTGACGATTGCGCGAACTCAGTACGTTGCACGTGGCGGAACGCCAGAACCCCACACGCCCCCGGCGAGGCCGGCGTAGGAGCAAACACGCCTGTCTTCTCACATCTGAAGCGAGGCGCTAGCCGAGCGGCCTCACATCGGCACCGGAGCATGGAGCTGCGCAGCAGCTCCCAAGGAACGGACCGCCAGGTCCGTTCCCGACTAGCCGACGCTGCCTTCCATCTGCAGTTCAATCAGGCGGTTGAGCTCAACGGCGTACTCCATGGGGAGTTCCTTGACGATCGGCTCGATGAAGCCGGCGACAATCATTCCCGTCGCCTCTTCCTCAGATAGGCCACGGCTCATCAGATAGAAGAGCTGCTCTTCGCCGACCTTCGAAACTGAGGCCTCATGGCCAATTTCCGTGTTGGATTCCTCGATCTCCATCGCCGGATAGGTATCCGAGCGCGATTCGGGGTCCATGATCAGAGCGTCACAGCGCACGAAGCTCTTGGCCTTTTCAGCGCCTTCCTCGACCCGCAGCAGACCGCGGTAGCCGGCCCGACCGCCGTGCATCGAAATCGATTTCGAGGTGATCAAAGAAGTCGTATTCGGCGCGGCGTGGACGATCTTGGCCCCGGCATCCTGGTGCTGGTCCTCGCCGGCGAAAGCAATCGAGAGCACCTCACCGTGGGCGCCCTCCTCCATCAACCATACGGCGGGATACTTCATCGTCAGCCGGGAACCGATGTTCCCATCGACCCACTCCATCGTGGCGTTCTTGTATGCAACGGCCCGCTTGGTGACCAGGTTGAACACGTTGTTCGACCAGTTCTGGATGGTGGTGTAGCGGCACCGACCACCTTCCTTGATCACAATCTCGACCACAGCCGAGTGAAGCGAATCAGACGTGTAGACCGGCGCCGAACAGCCTTCGACATAGTGCACGTAGGCGCCCTCGTCGACGATGATCAACGTGCGTTCGAACTGGCCCATGTTCTCCGCGTTGATGCGGAAGTACGCCTGCAGCGGGTCCGACACGTGGACGCCGGGGGGCACGTAGATGAACGATCCGCCACTCCATACCGACGAGTTGAGGGCGGCAAACTTGTTGTCGTTCGGAGGGATGATCTTCCCGAAATACTCCTGGACGATCTCGGGATGGTCCCGCACCGCGGTGTCCATGTCACAGAAGATCACACCAAGGGCCTCGAGATCCTCACGATTGCGGTGGTAAACGACTTCGCTCTCATATTGCGCGGTCACGCCGGCGAGGTACTTGCGCTCGGCCTCCGGGATGCCCAACTTCTCGTAGGTTTCCTTGATGGAATCGGGCACCATGTCCCAATCCTTGGCCTGGCCTTCCGTCGGCTTGATGTAGTAGTAGATATCGTCGAAGTCGATGGTCTCGAGCGCCCCGCCGCCGCCCCAATCCGGAATGGGCTTGCGCAAGAACCGCTTGTACGCCTTGAGCCGGAACTCGAGCATCCACTCGGGCTCCTTCTTCATTGCGGACATTTCACGAATGATCTCTTCGTTCAAACCCTTCTTGGGCTTGAAGACGTAGTCCTCTTCGTCATGCCAGCCAAGCTGATACGCCCCAAGGTCAATATCGACGGTGGCCATGTTGCGCGCTACTCCTCAGATAATTTCTACTATCGCCGTAGGGGTATTGTCCCACACCTTCCGGCGGTGCTCAACGCCGGGAACGGACCGACCCCCCACGTTCTTGCGTAGATACGCGCCAATATCGGCCGTCATCTACGCCGGAATGGAGTGGCAGCCAGATCCCGCCCCCTACGCTCGTTCGGCCCGCGATGCTATCCACGCACCGGCCAGGACCAAAACCACTCCCACCAGGGCTATCGGTTCGATCACCTCATCGAGGAACAGGACGCCGAGGATGATGGCGACGACCGGAACGAAGTAGATCGAGATGGCGCCGCGCGGCGCCCCGACCCGCCCGACGAGGATCGACATGAGCACAAAGGCCAAGCCGGTGCTGAGGACGCCGAGCGGCACCATCGCCAGAGCCGCTTTCCACGACCACGTCGACTCACCGAGCTGGTAGATCCCCATCGGCAGTACCGCCACCGTGGCCACCAGCAGGGCACGGAATAGAACCGGCAACGCCCCGTATTTTTGCTGCAAGGGCACTGCGAGGTTGGCCGAGAGCCCATAGAGCGCCACTGCGACGAGCGACAGCGCCACACCAGTCGCCGTGGCCGACGAGCCCCGCAGCTCGGGAAGTGAAACGGCGATGATGCCGAGCAGACCCACAAGGATTCCAACCAACTGGATGGTGCCGGGCGCCTTTCGCATCAAAACCGTGGCCCAGAACGCAGCCGCCACCGGCATCGCGGCATTCAGCATCGCGGTGACAGAAGAGTCGATCCACAGCTGGGCGATTGGAAAGAGGGTCAGCGGAATCGCCACCCAGATCATCCCCAGCACAGCAACACGCCACATGTCACCCCGCTCAATGGGAGTCCGGGCCCGCTTGATTAGCGCCAAGGCGGCGGCGCCGAGACCCACCCGGGCCAAGGTGACAACACCGGGCTCAAAAGCCTCGAGGCCGACCGCCATCAAGAAGAACGATGAGCCCCAGATGATCGCCACTCCCACCAGCAGGCCCCACTCGGTACTGCCGAACGCACCGAGATTGGTGCCTCTGGCAGTAGAAGGGAGCGCAGATCGTGTCGGGTTGGCCATATCTTGAAGGACCCCGTTCCGCGCCAGAGAGTTGCACCGGGACACTAACGGCGTCGAGTTTGCCCCGAGGCGGCCGAATGCCGGTGGACGTCAATCCGCCAGGAGACCCTGACGGCCTCACGACATTCGGGAACGCCTGCTCGATGGCGGGCGTTATTAGTTACACGAGGATGACCCCCGGCGTCGGAAGCGGTCGGCGCTCTCCAGCCAACTCTCCGGCTGGAGTCCCCACTCCCAAAATGTCCGCAAGCAATGCCGGCGCTGGGAGGTCATCCGCCAGCATCAGGCCAGGTCACAACCTCAGATTTGCCGCCGGCCGCGTCGAGCGATATGCATGCGATCGCATATATGCAGAAGTTCAGCCGGAACTATGAGATCCCGCACCAGCTACGGCACTTCGTTGTCACCCTTGGATTCCAGTGCTTCCACAGCGGGTATGATGGCCGTTCCGCCCTCGTCAGCCAGAGAAGACCTGGCTACGGATTTGCGCATATGTGCATGCGGAACGCTGGATGACTAGAACACGAGCAAGGCAGGGCGATGGTGCAGCGGCCCCAGGGGCTTTATCGACCACAGTTCGAGCATGACTCGTGCGGGGTCAGCTTCGTGGTGCATATGGGTGGCCGGCGCAGCCACTCCATTGTTGAGCTCGGCCTGACCGCGCTCAACAACCTCGAACACCGCGGTGCCGCCGGATCCGACCCCAACACCGGCGACGGGGCTGGAATCCTGGTGCAGATACCGGATGCCTTCTTCAGGTCGGTCGTCGACTTCGACTTGCCGCCTGAAGGCAGTTACGCCACCGGCATGGCCTTCCTCCCCCAGGCCACGACCGCGGCCGATGGAGGGGCCGGAGCCATCGAGAGGATCGTCGCCGATGAGGGGATGTCCATCCTCGGTTGGCGTGACGTACCCACCAACCCGGCAGGACTCGGCGAGGCCGCCCGCGAGACCATGCCAACCTTCCGCCAAGTATTCATTGCCGCCGATGACACCTCCGGCATGGATCTCGAGCGGTTGGCCTACGTGGTTCGCAAGCGCGTTGAACACGAAATCCATCTCGCGGCCGGCCCCGATGAGATCAACGAAGCGATGGGTGGCGCCTCCGAGATGCATGACGGCGTCTACTTCCCATCCCTGTCAGGACGCACGTTCCTCTACAAAGGCATGCTCACCACACCGCAATTGGTCGACTTCTTTCCCGATCTCCACGACGAACGGGTGGTCAGTGCGCTGGCGCTCGTCCACTCCCGTTTTTCTACCAACACCTTCCCGGCGTGGCCGCTAGCCCACCCGTACCGGTTTGTCGCACACAACGGTGAGATCAACACCATCCAGGGCAATCGCAACTTCATGCGCTCCCGCGAGACGCTGCTCAAATCGGACCTGATCCCAGGAGATATCTCACGTCTCTTCCCTATTTGCACGCCTGGCGCATCCGACACCGCCGGTTTCGACGAGGCGCTCGAACTGCTCTACATGGGCGGCTATTCGCTGCCAGAAGCCATGTTGATGATGATCCCGGAGCCGTGGGAGGGCCACCAACATATGGCCCCGGAAACCCGGGCCTACTACCAGTACCACGCCTCTCTGATGGAACCTTGGGACGGGCCCGCATCGATCGCGTTCACCGACGGCCGACTGATCGGAGCACTGCTCGATCGCAACGGACTGCGACCCTCGCGGTACTGGGTCACCGACGACGACCTGGTCGTCATGGCGTCCGAAGTGGGCGTGATCGATGTCCCGCAGTCGAAGATCATCGAGAAGGGCCGACTGCAGCCCGGCAAGATGTTTCTCATCGACACCGACAAGGGTCGCATCGTGCGCGACGAAGAGATCAAGGCCGAGCTAGCAGGGGCCCGGCCGTATCAGGAGTGGCTCGACCGGCAGCTACTCCATGTCGACGACGTTGCAGACCGCATCTCGCAGCGCGACGACGCCGCTCCCCTGCTGCAGCGCCAGCAGGCCTTCGGGTACACCCACGAAGATATGAAGCTGATCCTGGCCCCCATGGCGCGGACCGCCAAGGAGCCCCTGGGCTCAATGGGCACCGATACCCCGCTGGCGCCGCTTTCGCTGCGGCCTCGCCTCTTGTTCGACTACTTCAAACAGATGTTTGCCCAGGTCACCAACCCTCCTCTCGATGCCATCCGCGAGGAGCTGGTCACTTCACTGCGCTCGATGCTGGGCCCAGAGGGGAATCTCTTCGAGCCAACCGAGCGGTCGTGTTCGATGATCGAGCTCGACAGCCCGATCATCGACAACAACCAACTGGTTCAGCTGCTGCATATCGACCAGGTCGAGACCGTCGAAGGGTTCACCGCCGTTGTGCCGTGCCTCTTCGAGGTCGACCGCGGTGAGGACGGCCTTCGCGACGCCATCGAGGATGTCTTTATCCGCGTCGACGAGCTGATCGAGGACGGCGTCTCGGGAGTCATTCTGTCTGATCGGGGAATGACCGCGACACACGCCCCGATCCCATCGCTTCTCATCACATCGGCGGTTCACCACCATCTGATTCGTACGAAACAGCGCACCAAGGTCGGCCTTATCGTGGAGACCGGTGATGCTCGAGAAATCCATCATCTCTGCCTCCTAGTCGGCTACGGAGCAGCCGCGGTCAACCCTTACGGGGCACTTGAATCGATCGATCAGTTGGTCACCGAAGGTGCGTATGACCTTGGTGGCGTCACCGCAGACCAAGCCGAGGCCAACTACCTGAAGGCGGCCGGGACCGGCATCCTCAAGGTGATGTCGAAGATGGGCATCTCCACCGTTGCCTCATACACCGGCGCCCAGATCTTCGAGGCCATAGGGCTTGGTGAGGAACTGGTCGACCGATACTTCACCGGTACCGTCAGCCGTCTTGGCGGAATCGGGCTCGGCATCGTTGCTGAGGAAGTCGCCATGCGCCATCGAATTGCGTTCAGCCCCAACCCGCCCCAGCGAGCCCATCGGGAGCTCGACGCCGGCGGCGAATACCAATGGCGCCGTGAGGGCGAGTTCCACTTGTTCAATCCGGAGAATATCTACCGACTTCAGCACGCCACCCGCTCGGGTCGCTATGACCTGTTCAAGGAGTACAGCGACAGTGTCAACGACCAGTCGCGCCGTCTCGGCACATTGCGCGGACTGTTCGAATTGCGCACCCACGATCGACCACCGGTGCCCCTCGACGAGGTTGAACCAATCTCGGAGATCATGAAGCGGTTCTCGACCGGGGCTATGTCGTACGGCTCGATTTCGAAGGAAGCGCACGAGACTTTGGCCATCGCCATGAACCGCATCGGGGGCAAGTCGAATACCGGCGAAGGTGGCGAGGACTCCGATCGATTCACGCCAGACAGCAATGGTGATCTGAGGCGCAGCGCCATCAAACAGGTCGCGTCAGGACGCTTCGGCGTCACATCGGAGTACCTGGTCAACTCGGATGACATTCAGATCAAGATGGCGCAGGGTGCCAAGCCAGGAGAGGGTGGCCAGCTTCCCGGCCACAAGGTTTGGCCGTGGATAGCCGAGACCCGCCACTCGACGCCAGGGGTTGGCCTGATCTCGCCACCGCCGCACCACGACATCTACTCGATCGAAGACATCAAACAGCTCATTCACGACCTCAAGAACGCCAATCCCCACGCCCGGATTCACGTGAAGCTGGTCGCCCAGATGGGCGTAGGCACGGTCGCCGCGGGTGTCGCCAAGGCCAAATCGGATGTCGTGTTGATCTCGGGTCACGACGGTGGCACCGGGGCGTCGCCACTGACGTCACTCAAGCACGCCGGTGGGCCCTGGGAGCTGGGTCTGGCGGAGACCCAGCAGACCCTCCTACTGAACGGGCTCCGGGAACGCATCGTGGTCCAAGTGGACGGTCAACTGAAGACAGGCCGAGACGTAATGATCGCTGCGCTGCTCGGAGCCGATGAGTTCGGATTCGCAACCGCGCCGCTGGTCGTATCCGGCTGCGTCATGATGCGCGTCTGTCACCTCGACACATGCCCGGTCGGAGTCGCCACCCAGAACCCTGAGTTGCGCAAAAGGTTCTCCGGCAAGGCCGAGTTCGTCGTCACGTTCATGGAGTTTGTCGCCGAAGAGGTGCGCGAGCTGCTGGCCGAACTCGGTTTCCGCACGCTCGACGAGGCCATCGGCCAAGCCGAGTTGCTAGACGCCGCCGACGTCGTAGACCACTGGAAAATCGCCGGTCTCGATCTGAGTCCCATCTTCCATCTTCCCGACGTCGCTGAGACGTCGGCCCGCCATAACACGGCCGACCAGGACCATGGCCTCGAGAACGCCCTCGACCAACAGCTGATCGCGGCGGCAGCACCGGCGCTGAACGACGCCACGCCGGTGTCGGTCGACCTCCCGATTCGCAACGTCAATCTCACCACCGGAACCCTCTTGGGCCATGAGGTGACCCGACGATTCGGCGCCGCCGGTCTCCCCGACAACACGATCTCCATCAACTTCTCCGGTTCCGCCGGGATGAGCTTCGGTGCGTTTTTGCCAAAGGGAGTCACCTTGAGCCTCAGCGGCGATGCCAACGACTTCGTGGGCAAAGGCCTATCGGGGGGCAGGATCATTGTTCGCCCGCCGCGCGCTGCCGGGTTCGTTGCTGAGGAGAACATCATCGCCGGCAACGTCATCCTCTACGGCGCAACTTCTGGGGAAGCCTTCCTGCGTGGCTTGGTCGGCGAGCGATTCTGCGTACGTAACTCCGGCGCCACTGCTGTTGTCGAAGGAGTCGGCGACCACGGATGCGAGTACATGACAGGCGGGCGCGCCATCATCCTGGGCCCAACAGGGCGCAACTTCGCGGCCGGCATGTCCGGCGGCATCGCCTACGTGTTTGACGAGGACGGCAGCTTCCCGACCAAGGTCAACACCGAGATGGTCGAGCTCGAGCCGCTCGACGATGACGATGAGCAGTTCATTCGCGATCGTGTGGAGGCCCATCTCAAAGAGACCGAATCGGCCGTGGCGTCGAAGATTCTCAACGGCTGGCACAACTTCCTCCCTCGTTTCGTCAAAGTGATGCCAACCGCATACCGGCGGGTCTTGGAAGCTGCCCGAGAGGCCGAAGCCCGTGGCGAGTCGGTCATCGAAGCGATCATGGCGTCTTCTCGTGGCTGATCCCCGCGGGTTCCTCAAGTACGGACGGACGCTGCCCGAGCGACGAGACATCGGCATACGTATCCAGGATTGGAAAGAGGTCTACAACGACTTCCCTGTTGAGGAACTCACACGACAGGCTGCTCGCTGCATGGACTGCGGTATCCCGTTTTGTAGCAAGGGTTGCCCGTTGGGCAACCTGATCCCGGACTGGAACGATCTGGTCTACCGAGACGGCTGGCGAGCGGCCATCGATCGGCTCCACGCCACCAACAACTTTCCCGAATTCACGGGACGGCTGTGCCCGGCGCCGTGCGAAGCGTCGTGCGTTCTCGGCATCAACGAGGACCCAGTAACCATCAAACAGGTCGAGGTCGAGATAATCGATCGGGCGTGGGCTGAAGGCTGGGTGGCGCCGGTCCTGCCAGCGGTGGCCACGGGCATGAGCGTTGCCATCATCGGCTCTGGACCGGCCGGCTTGGCAGCAGCTCAACAGCTGACGCGGGCCGGCCACAGGACCGTTGTTTTCGAGAGAGCCGACCGCGCCGGCGGGTTACTCCGCTACGGCATTCCCGAGTTCAAGATGGAGAAGAGAGTCCTAGATCGGCGACTCGAGCAGATGGCGGCCGAGGGGACTGAGTTTCACCTCGACACAGAAGTCGGAGTCGACATCACAGCCGACGACTTGCGCACCGGCTTCGATGCGGTCGTTCTCGCCGGCGGTGCCACCGAGGGGCGCGATCTACCGATTGAGGGCCGCCGGCTCAATGGGGTCTACCAGGCGATGGAATACCTAACCCCGGCCAACCGGGTCCAGGAGGGCGACCTTGCCGAGCCACCGATATCGGCGGAAGGCAAGCGAGTCATCATCATTGGCGGCGGCGACACCGGGGCGGACTGTCTCGGCACAGCACATCGCCAGGGCGCGATCTCCGTTCATCAGTTCGAGATCATGCCGCAGCCGCCCCCATTGCGCGACACCACTACTCCGTGGCCCACCTGGCCGCTGCAATACCGGGTGTCGTCCGCCCACGAGGAAGGCGGCGATCGAGAATTCTCCATCAGCACGGTCCGGTTTGTCGACGACGGATCCGGCAATGTCGCCGGACTCGACACCCACCGGGTTACGCAGACGTTCATCGAAGGTCGAATGAACTTCGAGAAGATCGACGGCACGGAAGAACACTTCGCGGCGGACCTCGTCTTCCTGGCGATGGGATTCACCGGCCCCGAGCACAGCCCGATGCTGGAGCAATTCGGCGTTGACATGACCGATCGCGGCAACGTCGGCCGCAACGAGAAGTGGGCCAGCAATGTTGACGGGGTCTTCGTTGCCGGCGACATGGGTCGTGGTCAGTCGCTGATCGTGTGGGCCATCGCTGAGGGCCGAGCCACCGCAGCGGCCGTCGACACATTCCTGATGGGAAGTAGCGACCTTCCGGCGCCGGTCACACCAAACGACCAACCGCTGCGCTGAAGCCCACCCGCTTCCGGTAGCGTTTCGTCATGCGTTTGGGATCCCGATGCCGGTGATCATTGTCGGAGCGGACACTCCGCTCGGCGCGGCCACGGTCGATGCCCTGCTCCCGCGCCCCAGCGAGGTACACGCCTTTGTGACCTCGCCAGACTTCGCCATCGAGCTTCGTTCGCGGGGCGTCAAGGTGGCCCTCGGAGACATCTCTGACGGCTCTCACCTCGGCGGCGCCGCCCTCAATGCCTTCTGCGCGGTACTGATCGGCCAGGCAGCCACCGATGAGCGGGAGCGATCGTTCGCAACAGATCGCGACGGCGTCTTGGCAGCATGGGCAGACGGTTTGGTCGACGCCGGAGTCAAACGAATAATCCTGGTCGATGACTACCCCCCACCCGAGCAAATGACGACGGCACAGGCACAGTTCGCTCAAGTCCTCACGACCGAACGCGAACCAGCAGAAGTCGCCCAAGAGATCACCGCCCTAGAAGACGCCGCACAGCTCCCCTAGCGACCGGCTACGCAATACGTGCCCTCTCAGAACATCTCGGGACAACTCGGCGCGATGTCGCTGCGCATAGCCGCATCGAAGCGGCGTACCGCGTGGATGTCTCCCTCAATCTTGCCCACACGGTGCAGCGGCCCTGCCCCGTCCGCCCCAAGGTAGAGAGAGCTCAACGTGGCCACATCCAACTTGAGATCCGCCTCATCGGAGGTCGCACCGCACATTGCGCCCTCGTGAGACACCTCGAGTCGGAACTTCCCGCCTGCAACCCCCATCGTGTCCTCGATCTCGAGTACCAGCGAGTCGTCGACGGAATACCCCCGAGCCTCGAGGGCTCCAGGAACATCAAGGATTCGGACGTACAACCCATCGAGGATTCGCCGCTGCACCATCCGTGGATTTGCCACCTGCATAGGCAGCTCGAAGTCGGCGGGCAACATATCCGCCTCGACATTTGGGAAGAGGTCAACGGAACACACGAGCGACCACAGGCTCAGCTGCGCCGCCGCGTCGATTCCAAATAGCTCGCCAACACGTACCGTGCCCGACGGAATGCCGCGCTCCCACTTCTCCTTCTGGCGGTAGGTGCAGTAACCGACCGCGACTCCGTCGCGATAGGCGACGACGTATCGCCGGCCGCTGGCGCCGCGACGCCACGCCTCGGGGTCACGAAAGTGACGATGTTCCCACCACGGTTCAGACCGGCTCAGCCGTCCCGGTCGCTGAGGGCGGATTTGCTCGTAAACCTCGGGAAAGGCCTTGCGAGCCTCTTCGATATCCACCAGCCGCACACCATCGGTAGCCGCCGGTACCCCGGCCGCCGGGCCGTTGATCTCGACTTCGATCGCGGGCGCGGCGTCGCCAAAACCGTAGCGGCCGTAGATGGACGACTCCGATGCAAACAACCCGGAAATCCACTCGCCACGATCACGACAGTCATCGAAATGCGCCGTCATCAGACGATTGAGCAGGCCACGCCGCCGATGAGTCGGGCGGACGCCGACCATTGTCAGGCCACCCATCGGGGTCACCGCGCCACCGGGGAGACTGACGTCGAATGTGAAGGCGGCGGCGGTCGCAACCATCCGGGAATCATCGAAGGCCGCATATGTACGGCCTAGATCGACCTGATCATCGAAACGTTGCCTGGATTCCTCGTCGTCAACCGCATCTCCGCCAAACGCTTGGGAGATTACGTGGCGAAATGCGGGGATTTCCTCTTTGACAATCGGTCGTATGTCTATAGCCATGGAGCAAAGCTAGCGGCGCCAGAATGAGTTTGGTTGCCGTCTAGGGTGCGGCGAAGCCAGCCATGCAGCATCAGGAGGACCCTTGAGTCGAGCCAGAATCGCCATCCAGTTTCATCCGCAACACGCTCAGTATGCCGCCATTCGTGAGGGCGTCTCCCAGGCTGAGGAAATCGGCGTCGACATCGCATACAACTGGGACCACTTCTATCCCTTGTACGGCGAGCCCGACGGCGAACACTTCGAAGCCTGGACAATGCTCGCCGCATGGGCCGAGCAGACCCAGCGCATCCAGATCGGGCCCTTGGTTACCTGCAACAGCTATCGCAACCCGCAACTGCTCGCCGACATGGCTCGGACCGTTGATCACATCTCGGGAGGGCGCCTCATCTTCGGTATTGGCTCGGGCTGGTTTGAGCGGGACTACGACGAGTATGGCTATGAGTTTGGGACAGCCCCTGGGCGCCTCCAGAACCTCAAGCGAGATCTGCCGCTGATCAAGGATCGCTGGTCGAAACTCAATCCGGCACCGACGCGCGACATCCCGATTCTGATCGGCGGCGGCGGCGAGAGGGTCACCCTCCGTCTAGTGGCCGAACACGCCCACATGTGGCACTTCTTTGGCACCCCCGAGAGCATGCAGCCGAAGCTCGAGATCCTGCGTGGCCACTGCGAAGCAGTTGGCCGCGATTACGACGACATCGAGAAGAGCGTCGGCATCGACTGGGACAAAGTGGAGGACGTCGGCCAACTGGGTGACGCTTTTTACGACCTGGGATTCCGTCAGTTCACTTTTGGCAGCAACGGTCCCGACTACGACCTCAGCTTCGCCCAGGAGTGGCTCGACTGGCGAGACAGCAAGAACTAGAGAGCAGCCCCGCGGCGCTGTGCGACGCGTCTCCTCCCCGGTTGCATGCCGCTTTGGGTGACTGACGTTTGGGGGAGGTGGGCTGCCCTGCGGGCAGCTTGGGTGGGGGAAGCCGAAGTGTCTCCTCCCCCGTTGCACGCCGCTTTGGGCGGGCGACATTTGGGGGAGGTGCCGAGGCTTTGCGAGGCGGAGGGGGAAGCGGAGCCGCGGCTACACCGCAACACGCGTCGGCGGATGCCCGACCGCCACGGCATCTCGGCTCTCGTGCGGTTCGCGACAGGACGCACCGTTCGCCTTCCGGACTACCTTTGCTTCCCCCCTCCGCCTCGTTCCTCGGCGACTCCCCCCAGAATTCTGCCTCCCAAAGCCGAGTCAGACGGGGGGAGAGACAACGGCTAACGCACCAGGCTGGAGCGGCGCAGCAGTTCCCAAGGAGTCACCACCCGCCCTCGCTGCGTCACGCAGTCGCCACGCAGCACCGGTCCGTCCACCATCGCAGCCGTCCTTCCCGCGCCTTCTTACCGCTCGTACGCGGCCACGGCGACGGGCGCTTCTATGCCTTCGAGGTTGCGGGCGTCGGGGATGGGGTCGCCGGCGACCATTGAGAGTGGCACCACGCCGGCCCAGATGGGAAGGGAATAGTCGGCTTCGTCGTCGACTGGAGGGCCGGTTCTGACTTTGGCGGATGCTTCGTCGATCGCGAGGGCAACCACGAGTGTGCCCTTGACTTCCTTCTCGAGGACCTCGCGAGATTGGGCCCACCGCCCCGGGATCACGTGATCGGTGACAACTTCGAGGGCGGCCAGCTTCTCATCAGGATCATCGACCATCCGTGGAGACCCCAGGACCACCACCGAGCGGTAGTTCATCGAGTTGTGGACGGCGCTCCGAGCGACCACCAGGCCGTCGAGGAGAGTGACCGTCACACAGATTTCGTCGCCGGACCTCATCGAACGCAGCAGCCGGCTGGCGGCCGATCCGTGGATATAGAGCGTGTTGCCCTGGCGGGCGTGGATGGTCGGAATGACCATCGGGTATCCGTCGGAGGTGACGATTCCGACATGACAGACAAGAGCCTCGTCGAGTATTTCGTTGATAGCGGCGCGGTCATAGTTGCCCCGCTCCGGAAGACGTTTGACCTGTATTCGATCGCTCACTGGTTCCATACCGACAAGATAGCTACGCGCCTGACAAACCGCCGGGCGCATCTAAGCTTGGCCCGTTCATACCGTATGGCGTACTTGCCGCGCCTCCGACTTTCTCCAATTGCAGGTCAAGGCATCGCTGCAGTTGGTCGATCATTGGTTACAGCTAGAAGGATGGGGTCCCGACCCGGACCCTTTGATGGAGTTACCTCTTGGCAACAAACAAGACATCAGCCATGGGCTCGGGCCTGCGCACATTTGCCGGCCTCGGACTGCTGACCGCCGGCTTTCTCGGAACCCTGGCGACGATTCTGGCGTTCTTCGGATCAACCTCATGGTTCTTTGATCTCCTCGCCAACTTCAGGTTCCAGCTGGCGCTGGGCCTGATCGTCATTGGCGCCCTCTACTTGATTGGCTTTGGCCGTGCTGTGGCCTTCATCTTCATTGCCATGGGCGTCGTGAATGCGTTCCTGATTGCTCCCCTTTACCTCGACGATCCCGCACCGGCGGTCGGCGATGAATCGATCAGAATCGTCAGTTTCAACGTCGGGGCCGGGCGAGCCGACACGACGGAGCTATTGACATGGGTCGGCGAGTCCGAGGCCGACCTGGTCTTCTTGCTCGAATCCACCGAAGACTATGTGAGCGCAATGCCGACGGCCGATATCGGCTACTCGATTAGTAACGAGATCCCCGAGGACCGCCATTACGGGATTTCCGTGCTGGGTCGCGACGCCGCCAACGTCGAGCAACTTCGTCTTGGGGTCACGCGCGATCCGGTAATGCGCGTCGAGACGACCATCGGCGACCAGCCAATCGCGGTGTACGCCGTCCATCCGCGCCCGCCGGACTCTGAAGCCAAATCCGAGGCCCGTGACTCTCTGTTTGCGGAACTGGCAGATCTGGTTATGAGGGAAGCTGTGCCAGTGATCGTGATCGGCGATTTCAACGCCTCTCCGTGGTCTTATGCCTTCCGCGAGTTCACCGCCGATACTGAACTGCTCAATAGCCAGAACGGGTACGGACTCTCCGCCACCTGGCCGACTGGATTCCCCGTAACGCTGGTGCCGCTCGACCACATGCTCCACAGCGATGGCCTGACGACCGTTGACCGCCAAGTCGGACCCGATCTCGGTTCGGACCATCTGCCGTTGACAGTGGATGTCTCGCTCGCTCAGTAGCCACCTCGAATCGTCCAGTTCCACGCCGGCAAGCGGTCCACTACCCTCCGCGGCGTGATTAACGATTACACCTCCATTTCGCCCCAAGACGTCTCTGACGTCACCGAGAACGCCATTGCGGCGGCCGACGCCCTCGTTGACCAGGTGGCCGCCACCGACGACCCCACCTGGGACTCCACGATGGCTCTACTGGAACAAGCCGGCGCCATCGTGGCCGACGCATACGGCGCCGGACCCTTCATGGCCAGGGTTCATCCAGACAAGGAAGTCCAGAGTCGCGCAGTCGAACTCGAAGAGACCCTCCAGAAGTGGGCCTCAGATCTGGCTTTTCGACGCGATCTGTATGACTCCGTGAGCGCCTATGCCGCGACTCCTGAAGTCAACTCGCTGAAGCCAATTCAACGCCGACTTGTCGATCACTGGATCCGCGACTTTCGCCGGGCGGGACACGAGCTCGATGAAGCTGCCCGGGACTCATTGCAGAACAAGCAACTACGCCTTATTGAACTCCAGGTTGAGTTCTCCAAGAATCTTGACGAATGGGACGACTACATCGACGTCACCGCCGACGAGCTCGACGGATTGTCAGCCGACTACATCAGCCGCCTGAGCCCCGGAGAGGCCGACGGCACCTATCGAATCTCCATGGCGTACCCCGACTACGTACCGTTCCTCGAGCAGGGTACGAATCGTGAAATGCGCCGTCGCTTGCAGTTCAAGTTCTGGAACCAGGCCGCAGCCGCCAACAAGCCCCTTCTGGAACAGGCGGTAGCAGTTCGCCAGGAAATCGCCGAGCTGTTGGGTTACCCAACCTGGGCTCACTACGCCATGGAAATGAAGATGGCGGCCAACCCGGCCAACGTGGAGGAGTTCTATACCGGTTTGCGAGATCGCCTGGTGGAGAAGGCTCAAGTCGAGCTGACCGCGATGGACTCGGTTCTCTCAGCCGAACTCCCCGGCGAATCGGTGCAATCTTGGGACTGGAGCTACCTGCACACCCAGCAACGCAAGAATGACTTCGGCGTGGATCCCGACGAGGTTGCCGGGTACTTCTCGCTCGAACCGTTGATTCAGGGGATGTTCGACGTAACCGGGGACGTGTTCGGCCTCGAGTATGAGCGAGTCAGCGATACCAAGGCTTGGCATCCCGACGTCTTCCTATACGCCATCAAGAACCGCGGTGAACCCGAACCGATGGCCTACTTCTACGCCGATCTCTTTCCCCGCGATACCAAGTTCGGCCACGCGGCCGCCTTCCCGATCCAGTACGGCCGCCACCAAGATGGCTCGTACGTCAAACCCGTCGCCGCGATCGTCGCCAACTTCACCAAGCCGACTGCGGACAGCCCTAGCCTGCTTCAACACAGCGAGGCGGTGACGCTCTGGCACGAGTTCGGACACATTCTCCACTTCTGCCTGACAACGGTCGGCATGGTGCGGTTTTCCGGTTACGACACCGAGTGGGACTTCGTTGAGGCTCCGTCGCAGATCATGGAGAACTGGATGTGGGAGCCCGAGGTTCTGCAGCGCTTCGCCAAGCACCATCAGAGTGGCGAGCCGATCCCGGGAGAACTTGTCGAGCGGTTGGTGGCAGCTCGCGATCTCAATGTTGCGCTGCTCACTCTGCGACAGATGTTCCTCGGCCGTATGGATATGGCGATGCATGCAACGACCGAGCCTGTCGATCTAGACGACGTGTACCGGAGCGCCTACGAGTTGACCCAGATGCCATTCCATGAGGGTACGTTCTTCCCGGCTGTCTTCGGGCACCTGATGGGCGGATATGATGCCGGCTACTACGGGTATCTGTGGGCGCAGGTCTACGGCGATGACATGTTCAGTGTGTTCGAGGAAGAGGGCATCTTGAGCCCAGCCGTCGGCGAGCGCTATCGCGATGAGGTGCTGGCCACCGGCGGCTCACGTGACGCGATCGATCACCTGCGTGCGTTCCTCGGCCGCGAGCCGTCGAGCGACTCGTTCCTGCGCAAACTCGGGCTGATCTGACACAACACCGCAAACGGCGCTAGGGCTCCTAGAGTTCGCGGGGCTATGGCACGAAGCCGATATCTCGCAGCCGCTGTAGTGGTTCTCCTGGTGTTGGGTGCGTGCACTCCATCGAGCTCCCCGCCCGATGACACCACCCAGGTGCCAACCACCACCGCGGCTCCAACAACCACCATGACAACAACTACAGAGCGCCCGGAGCCGACACTGGATCCCGCCGGTTCCTATGCGGTTGTGGCGTTCGCCAACCATCTCCCGGTCTTTGGAACAAATGGCGATGGCGAAGCCGATCGACCATGGGCGCGCTTGCACACGGCCCGCGACTACGTGACGATGACTCGACTCATCGCCGAATCAAACGCCAAGATCGTGCTCAGCTACTCACCGGTACTGCTCGACCAGATTGGCGATGTGGCATCCGGTATCTGGGACCAGGCGGCTGCGATCACCGCCAAGCCGGTGACAGAGCTGACCTCCGAGGACAAGGCTTACATCGATGATGTGTTCTTCCGAGCTAGTCCCGCCCAGATCGATCGATTCCCCCGCTACCGCGAGCTCGTCAACCGACGCACTCAGGGACGCAACCTATCGCCGAGCGAGTACCGCGACATTCAGGTCCTTTTCAATCTGGCTTGGACTAGCCCCCTCTTGCTCGAGGAAGAGCCGCTGCTGAGCATCGCCGCCAAGGGCCGCAATTTCGCCGAGGCCGACAAGCTGGTCGTCCTCGACGCGCACATAGCCGCCGCTGAGGAATTCCTCACCGCGCTCGATGACCTCTCCACGGCGGGCAAGATCGATGTAGCGACCACCCCGTTGGCCAATCCCACGCTCCCCTTCCTCATCCGCAACCGGATGGACCGTGACGCCGCCGACCACATCAAGATGGGCGCCGGACTCGCAGCCGACGTTCTTGGCCAAGCCCCGACGGGTCTTCTCCCGGATCGTGGACTGATTGATCAGGCCAACGGATCCTCCCTGCTGGCAGCCGGCTATCGGTGGGTGTTGGTGTCGGGAGGTGACCCGATCAACCCGATCCGATTGTCCTCGGAGGAAGGCACTCTGCTTGCGTTGACCATCGACTCCGACGACGTTGGTCGACGAATCGCCGATCACTACTTCGGCCTCGATCCGAATGCGGCGGCGCTCGACCTCGTTAGGAAGCTGACGTCCACCGTCGGATCGATCCCCGGCGGGGTTGCCACGATCGTGGCCGATGGCACGGAACCTTGGGGCCGCTATGAGGACGGCGGTGTCAACTTCCTTCGAAGCCTGCTGCGCCAGTTGGCGGGCGCCACGGAATTCTCAACCGAGCTGCCATCCGTGTTGAGTGCTTCGCTCGACTTTGAGCCAGGCCAGTATCCCGAGCTCCCGAGCAGCTACCTCAGCGAGAGCGACGAGCTGGCGGCCTGGGCCTTTCTGAGCGAAACGCGTCGCCAATATCTGCGCGAGGTCGAAGTTGGCGCTGTCGATTCGGCCGCCCTCGACCATGCCTATGAGCAGATCCTGCACTCCCAGGACAGTGACTGGTACTGGTGGTACGGCGAGGAGCGGGCGTCGGGCGAGGACGCCTACTACGACGACCTGTTTCGCAGGAAGCTGATAGACGCTTGGGAGGTCCTCGGTGAGAGGCCTCCCAGTTGGGCCAACGTTCCCCTCAATGATTCGCCCGCGGTGGTGCCGACGCGCCGGAGCAGTCCACCGGCAACGATCACCATCGACAACTCCATCGGAGAGAGTGAGTGGGCGCGGGCGGGATACTACGAGGATCGCTCCTCCGATCTCGTACGCCGGGTCTTCTACACCTCGGACGAGGAGTCGGTGTACATGCGGGTCGACTTCACCAGCGAGGTGCTCGGCGACAGTGCCCCCGGCTTCGATCTATACCTCACGAGCGGTTCGGCCAACGGAAGCGCGCTCACTCCTCTGGAGAACCCCATCGGCTTCAAGGCGACTCAACTGGCCACCTGGCGCGGCACCAACCCGGTTCGCATCTCAGCGCCTCGCCCCTACCCCGGCGGATCCAACCCAAGTGACGAGATACTGGTCGCCGGCTTCGATGGGACCTCAATCGAGTTTGAGTTTTCGCTCGAATCACTTGGCGAGGGACTTCGTCCCGGCGACAGCATCGCCTTCCGAATCGTTGACGTGACCGGAGGACCGGAGGGTTCGGCCTTCCCCGCCGAAGGACGAGGCTCCATCGAGTTGCCCAATCTCGAGTTAGGCATCGAGCTCGCCTCGATCAGTGACCGGCTGCGAGACGATCACGGGCCGGGTTCGTACTCCTACATCACGGACAGCGAGATCCGCGACGGAACGTATGACCTGGCGGGCCTCGCCGTGCGCCAGGTCGGTGGGCCGACCGAGGCTGACCCCGACTCAGAGAGCGAGGTGCAGTTCGAGATCACATTCCGTGAGCCACTCAACAATCCGTGGAGTGCTCCAGCAGGCTTCTCGCATCAGACAGTTGATCTCTACCTGGAAGCCTATCCAGGAACGGCAACGGGAGCCCGACGCCTCCTCCCCGGACGGACTGCAGCGACGACCGACGGAGTCGGCTGGGACTACGCCTTCACAATCGATGGGTGGGAAGGTCGCCACTTCAGTGCCGACAGGGCGGGCGTCGTCACCGAACTCGAGACGCCGCTGCAGTACGTTGTTCTCGCCGATCGACAGACGATTCTCGTGACCGTGCCCAAATCGGCGCTTCCGCCCGGCGATGCCACCATCTGGCGCTACGGCGTGGCCGTTCTCGCCAACCAGGCAATCCCGACGTTGGGAATTCACACGCTGCGGCCCCTGAGCGCCACCCCCGGTCGGTTCCGTATCGGTGGCAGCACCGGAGCGGTCAACGACCCCATGATCATCGACCTGCTCCATCCCGATGCCGGAGCTCAAGAGGAGGCGTTGACCTACCCGAGCGCAGTCCTGAGCGGCGATCCTGAGGTGATATCGGTTGATCGATTGGCGCAACTTCCGTTCCTGCCGGCGGCGTGAAGAAGACAGGAACGGTCCGTTCCTGGGGAGCTGCTGCGCAGCTCCAGTCAGGAGTCAGGCCGCTTGGAGAGTTACCGTTCCTAGTTGTCAGCTAACGGGCACCCATTCGGACTGGTAACTGGTAACTCTCAGGCGCCGGCTTGGCGGCGGACTGTGGCACGATCGATCTTGCCGTTGCTCAGTAGAGGTAGCCGGTCAACGATCCGGAATTCTTTGGGCACGGCATGTCGGGACAGTTCACTCGCCAAGGCATCTCTGAGATCCTCGGAGACGAGGTGGTCTCCGGTCACCACGGCGACAAGGCGTTCGCCCCACTCGGCGTCGGCGAGTCCAAAGGCGACCGCACCGGTCACGGCCGGCAGCTGGAGCAGGGCGCGCTCGACCAAGCCCGGGTGCACCTTCTCGCCACCGGTCACCACCACGTCATCGCTGCGACCGATAACAACCAATCGACCTGATTGATCGAAGTAGCCGATGTCGTTGGTGGCGAATGTGCCGGATCGCGCAGGCTCACCCACGTAACCTGGCGACACTGTGGGCCCGGATATGCCAATCGCCCCGGGCTGCCCGGGTGGGGCATCGATGGTCACCTCCACCCCGGGAAGCGAGTGGCCCACAGTGCCGGCGGCGGCCTCCACATTGCCCGGCCGAACCGTACAAACCTGGGCGGCGGTCTCGGTCATGCCGTATGTTGGCAAGGTCTCAAGACCGGCCGCGTTGGCTTCCGCCACCAGCTCATACGAGGCGTGGGCTCCACCAACGAGCGCTCCGCGGACGCCGGGCCATGGCCCATTTGCCTCGCGCAGCAATCTGGTGAGCATGGTCGGCACGAGGCTCACCCACGTAACGCCGACGCTGAGCTCGGTGGCGACTGCTGCCGGATCAAATCCATCGTGGAGGACGATCTGAGAGCCGTCGTGGGCGGCTCGCCAAAGAATCGCCAACCCGGCCACGTGATGGAGCGGCATCACGAGCAGCCAAGAGTCCTCGGATCGAGAGTTCAGGTGTATCTGCGAAGCGTCGGCGGCCGCTCGGATGTTGCCGGCCGTGAGCAGGACGCCGCGAGGCACGCCGCCGGATCCCGATGTCGTAACGACGACGACCGGACGACCAGAGAGGGGCTCGAGCTCAACCGCGTCCGGGCCGCGACGTTCCGGCCAACCCAACGTGGCATCAAGAGAAGCGGCGAGGTCATCCGCCGCGGCAACATCGAGTTGCGGATCGATTGGTACCGCGACTCCCCCGCCGCGCGGGATACCCCATAGGGCTGCAATCGTGGCGATGTTCATTTCCGCCCGGAATGCAATACGCGCCCCGTTCGGCACCCGTCCGGCGATCTCCGTCGCCGCATAGTTCAGCTCGGCGAATGTCAAACGATGATGGGCTGATCGCACTGCCACCCGCCCCGGCCACTTCTGGGTGGCGGCGGCGAGCATGTCGAGAGCAATCGGATCGTCCATTTACGGTCACTACAGTATCGACCCGAACGGCCCACCGACCGCGTACGTACATCGGAGACAGACGTTGCCAGCAGACATACCGGTTGTATCGGAGACATTCGACACCACTCAATGGAGTGAAGTCGCCGGATTCGACTTCACCGACATCACTTACCACCGGGCCAACGCTGTTGGGGCCGTCCGTATTGCCTTCAACCGACCCGAGGTGCGTAACGCGTTCCGCCCGCACACCGTCGATGAGCTGTTTCGTGCCCTTGACCACGCCAGAATGACATCCGATGTGGGAGTCGTGCTGCTCACGGGAAACGGCCCCTCGGCCCGCGACGGTGGTTGGGCCTTCTGTTCGGGAGGTGACCAACGGATTCGCGGCAAGGACGGCTACAAGTACGAGGGTGCCGACGGGGTTGATTCGGGCCGCCTTGGTCGGCTCCATATTCTCGAAGTGCAGCGGTTGATCCGATTCATGCCGAAGGTAGTTATCGCAGTCGTCCCTGGATGGGCGGTGGGCGGCGGACACAGCCTTCATGTCGTGTGCGATCTGACACTGGCCTCGGCCGAACATGCGATCTTCAAACAGACCGACGCCGACGTTGCCAGCTTTGACGGGGGCTACGGGTCGGCGCTGCTCGCGCGCCAGGTCGGACAGAAACGGGCGCGAGAGATCTTCTTCTTGGGACGCGACTACTCGGCACAGGAGGCGTTCGACATGGGGGCAGTGAATGCAGTTGTTCCCCACGCAGAGTTGGAGGCAACGGCCCTGCAGTGGGCCGGAGAAATCACCGCCAAGTCCCCAACCGCACAGCGCATGCTCAAGTTCGCCTTCAATCTTGCTGACGACGGCCTCGTGGGCCAGCAGTTGTTCGCCGGTGAGGCGACTCGGCTTGCCTACGGGACTGACGAGGCGGTTGAAGGCCGCGAGGCATTCCTGGAAAAGCGCCCTCAGGACTACTCCGAGTACCCCTGGCACTTCTGAAGTGATCCATCCTTGGCTTCTGGCGGCCCGACCGGCCACATTGTGGGCAGGAGTGGCGCCCGTGCTCGTTGCCGGCGCGCTGGCGAGCCGAGACGATGTCTTCTCCTGGCTCACGTTTCTGGTCACCTTGCTCGGCGCGGTCGCAATCCAAATTGGCGTCAACTTTGCCAACGATGTGGCCGACGCTGCCAAGGGCGCTGACACCGGCGAGCGCATCGGTCCGACTCGAGCCGTGGCATCCGGGCTCATCTCCGCTCGTCAGATGTGGATCGGAATTGGCGTCGCGTTTGGTATTGCTGTCGGCACAGGCGTCTACCTGATCTCTGTCGCCGGACCGGTGATCGCGGTAATCGGCGTTGCCTCGATCGTGGCTGCGCTCGGATACACCAACGGCCCGTCGCCGTATGGATACCGAGGGTGGGGCGAAGCATTTGTCTTCGTTTTTTTCGGGCTTGTGGCGACCGTCGGCGCCAGATTCGTGTTTGATCGAACAATGCCCATCGGAGCGTGGCTCGCCGGGATCGTTATGGGGCTTCTGGCGACTGCAATCCTGCTGGCAAACAACATTCGAGATATCGAGACCGATGCCGCTGCCGGCAAAGAGACGCTCGTAGTCAGAGTCGGCCGTGAAGGCGGGATCGCCATCTTCAGCGCCAGCGTGGCAGGAGCCTACGTCGTTGTACTCCTGGCCGTTGCAACGGACTGGCTGCCTCTCTGGACGGCGCTCAGTTTGCTGACTCTGCCGCTGGCAATGCCTCTGATTCGGACTATTCGCACCGAGACGGCGGGCCCCCCACTGATTGGTGTGCTGAAGGGCACGGCCCGATTGCAGCTCATCGTGGCGCTCCTACTGTGCGCCGGGATTCTGCTCGACGCCAACCTCTAGTTCGAGATGCTCACTCGGGAGCTGCGTCCGACCGCGAAGCGACGCGGAAGCCAATCGCCGCACCAGCCACCGCGCCGAGGATCGTGACGGCGGCGGCCAGATAGGAGGCATTGACAGCCTCTCCCTCAATGGCATCGACCCCATAGACCCACGAGGCGACGAGCGCACCAATGACAACCCCGAAAGAGGCTCCAACAACGAGACCGAGCAGCACCCGTCCAGCGAAACTGAGAAGATTTCCCACATTTGGCGTTGATTCCATGGCGCAACGTTAACGTTGCGCCGTGACCATTCAGCCTGCCGACGCCTTCTGCTCCGGATTAATCGAGTCG
The DNA here is from genome assembly GCA_024226255.1 of bacterium. GTDB lineage: Bacteria > Actinomycetota > Acidimicrobiia > Spongiisociales > UBA5794 > JAHEJX01. The sequence goes on from JAAELU010000158.1 coordinate 44,124, forward strand.
CTCGCCTCGCATGGCGTGACCCACGCCTGTGTCAGTCCGGGGTCGCGCAACACGCCGCTGCTCCTCGCGATTGCCGCCCAAGGCGGAGTCGAGGTATCGGTACACCACGACGAGCGCAGTGGTGCCTTCTTTGCTCTCGGCCTCGCCAAGGCCACGGGCCGACCAACACTCCTGTCATGCACCTCAGGTACCGCGGCAACCGAGTACCTACCGGCGCTGACAGAAGGGCGGATGTCGCACACTCCGCTGATAGCTCTCACCGCCGACCGCCCTCCCGAGCTGCACGACCGCGGGTCACCCCAGACAATCAACCAAACCAACCTGTACGGCGTTGCCGCGAAATGGTTTCACGACACCGGGGTACCCAACGCTGATTCGGTATCAAACGCGGATCACCTGGCGCGACAGGCGGTGGCAACGGCCATCGAGTCGCCCGCCGGACCGGTTCACCTCAACATCCCGCTGCGTGATCCTCTCGTCCCGGCAACTCGATCGCCGCAAGAGCCGCCGGCGGAGAGGCGACTGGGGCCAACGACGCCGCCGCCCGTGCGCCGCATCGTTCCCGACGAGATCCAAGTGCGTCGTGTGGCCGAATTGGTGAGTGGCCGCACCACCGTGATCGTCGCCGGCCAGTCCAGTAGCGACGGCCTTGGCGCGGCCGTTGGCGCCCTGGCGCGTGCGTTGCGGGCAATCGTCATCGCCGACCCGCAGGCGGAGACCCGTTTCGCAGGCAATGACGATCCGGCGCTGGTGTCCACAGCCGACCTCTTGCTTGCTGCCGGGTTCACCGGAGCGGTCGCACCTGAGGCAATCATTCATGTTGGAGCGATTCACACCTCGAAAGCCGTCAATCAATGGCTCAAGAGGCTTCAGATCGATCTGATCCACATCGACGATGGCCAATGGCACGATCCTCTGGGGGTCGCCACCGAGGTTGTCGTCGCTGATCCGGCGTCGACCCTTCTCGAGGTGGCCAAGATCGTTGATGCCGCCCCGGACCGGTTTGCGGCCGACTGGAGACGTGTCGACGACGCGGCAATGGCCGCCCTTAGAGACACGCTCGTCGGGCTCTCGGAGCCCGCCATTGCCCATGCCCTGCTCGACACCGTCCCCGCCGGCGCGGTTGTCGTTGCCGGCTCATCGATGCCGATCCGGTTGATCGACTCTTACGGAACTCGTCGCTCGAAGCCAGGCCGCCTCATTGCGAATCGCGGCGCCAACGGCATCGACGGCACCATTGCGACTGCCTTGGGGGTCGCAATGGCAGGCATCGGGCCCACATACGCTTTGATGGGCGATCTCGCAGCTCTGGCCGATGCCGGTTCACTGGCCACCGCAAGGCGCCTTCGGATCCCTTTGACGATTGTGGTCATCAACAACGACGGCGGCGGCATCTTCCGGTTCCTCCCGCAGGCAGACCCCGATCGGGTCGATCCGGAGGCCTTCACAAACCTGATCGCGACTCCGCACGGACAGCGTCTGGTCCCCATTGCTCGCGCCTTCGGCGTAGACGCCTACGAGGTCAACGATGCCGCCAGCCTCCGTACCGCCCTCGGGGAAAGGCCCGACGCCCCACGACTGATCGAGGTCATCACGCCGAACAGTGGTGGTCCACTCGATCGAGCTCGGATCGTTGAGGCCGTCGTCGCCGCAACCAATGGCAGCTCTACTGACTGAGCAACTGCACCTCAGGTTGCGGTCAACACACTGAGCATTGGACGAAACTTGAGGCGGGTCTCGTCCAGTTCCGACTCAGGCCGGGAATCGGCGACGATGCCGGCGCCTGCATAAAGGTGGGCCGTGCGATGCCTGACCAACGCGCAGCGCAGCGGGATGGCGAAGGTGGCATCCCCGGCGACCGTCAGCCAACCGATGCCCCCGGTGTACCAGCCACGATCGATGCCCTCGACTTTGTCGACGAAGGCCAAAGCTGCCGCGCGCGGCGTGCCCCCGACCGCCGGGGTCGGATGCATCACGTTGACCAACTCCCACGGGTGGAGGGAGCCGTCTGTTGTACCAAGAATCTCTGTGGACAGATGCTGGACCGTGGCCATCCGGCGCAGAGACGGCTGGTTGGGAATCTCCAGCTGCGACACGTAGGGCGCCAGACGCGCTGCAATGTCTTCAACGACGAGTGAATGCTCCTCTCGATCCTTGGCTGAATGCATTAGCGCCTCGCCCAAAGCACGATCGTCCGCTTCGCCCTCGCCGCGCCGGGCCGATCCGGCCAGCGGGTTGACGCGGACTGACTTCCCGGACTTCTCGAGCAACAACTCCGGGCTGGCGCCGACGAAGGCCGAGTCACCGATCTGCCAGACGAACACGTAGCACTGGGGATACGTCGCGCGGAGATGATCGACCAGGTCAAAAACCTTGGGAGCCAATTCAGTGGTGACTACGACGCTGCGGCTCAACACGACCTTCGACAGGTCTCCTTGTTCGATCGCACCCAACGCCTCCTCGACCTCTGTTCGCCACTGGGTTATAGGTGGGTGCGAGACGACCGAGTGGTCGCCAGGGTCAAACGGGCGGGCCTCTCCGGGGTCATCGAGGTCGGCGAGCAGATCTACCAAGCCGGTGAGGTCGAGTCCGGCCGTCCTGGTCAAGATCAAGTTGCTACTGCCGGCTGTCTGCACGACAGCGACCTGGGGAACAACGGCTTCAGCACCTGAGAAACCGTCCCACTCATCCGCGGTCGGACCGTCCGCGTTGAAGGAGAAGCCGGCCAGGATCGGAGCGTCCGAGCCCAACTCGGCGGCATCGATCTTGGCTTGGAGCCGACCGAATCTGTCGTCCCCCGCTCCCGATGCTCTCCATGCGGCGCCCAGGCCGGCGACGACCGTACCGTCGGGCTGACAAACCAGTTGGGCACGGCCGAACAAAGGAGCGGCGGCACGTAGCAACTTGATTGGATCAACCGAAGTCACCACCGCGACCTGCGCGCACGCTGCGTCTTCGGAGGCACAACGAACGCGCAACGCATCGACTTCTTCAGGCAGGAAAAGCACGGACGGCATGTTACCGCCGACTTCACTCAGACCATTCGCCAGAGGCGGCACCGGCAGCAGCCGTGGCGACAACGTCGGGCCGTTGCATCGGTACGAAGTGGTTGGCCTCGGGCACCCAGGTCACTGTGGCCAGCCGCATGCGGCCGGCCAAGAGACCGACGAACCGTGGCGAAGAGGTGCCCGATTCCTCACCGGCGATGATCTCGACGGGAGCCACGATCTCGCCGAGCCGACTGAATCCTCGATGGACGAATGCCGACCGATAGAACTCGGCTTCGTCTTGCGGTCTGCACGCCAACCGCACCGCGCCTTCACCGGCCTCCGGATCGTCAAGCCAGCCACCATCAACCCATCCCTGGAATGCTCGCTCATCCCACCCAGCGAACGGGCCGCGCCCGCGATATCTGTCAATGACCGAAGCCCGACTGGGCATTTGCCTCGTACGCTTGAGGGCGCCGAGAGCCAGCGGGTGATCCTCGATGCGCTTGAAGGGCGGAGCGGGAATCACCGGCTCCACCAGGACGAGGCTACGAAACGTACCCGGGGCCAGAATATCGGCCAACGCCAGAGCGACCCCGCCCGCAGAGTGGCCGACGCCGATGACATCGCGATGCCCGTCGAGCACCGTTAGGACGTCTTCGCCGAGTTGCCACCAATCGAGCGGTGGCGTGATCGGGCTCGAGCCACCATGACCTCTCTGATCCAACAAGGTTGCGTCGATTCCAACACCGGACGCTGCGATCTCGTCGAGAACGGGACGCCACACTTCCTTGCAGAATCCGGTGGCATGCACAAACAGCGCCTTGGGCCCGCCGTCGCCGATACGTTCGTGTCCGACCGACAGGTCGACCTCACCGCTGGCAACATGATTCATGAGCTGAAGTTGGGAGCGACTAGGCGGTCGGACCGTCGGTTGGTGGCCAAATCAGACGGTTCTCAACGCGGAGAACACCGTCCAAGCGACGCACTAACTCCTCGAGCAACGCAGATTCGGCGCGAGTGCCGATCGTGCCTGCAAACGTCACCACGCCGGCCTCAACTGCCACATCCACAGCGTCTAGATCCACCCGCATGATGCGGCGCAGAACATCCTCACGGATTTCGTCCTCGATGACATCGTCGGGTCGGGTGAAGGCGGCGACAACGTCGAGCCGCGAGATGATCCCGAGCATTTTGAGATCGCCATCGACAACCGGAAGCCGATTGACATCTTCGAAGACCATTATCCGGGCGGCTTCAGACAGCGGAGTACCCGCACTGATCGTCGTGACATCTTGCGTCATTACTTCCCCGACGGTCTCGACCATGTGCATCTCGGCCTCGCTGTGGCGCGCCACCTCCAAGCGCAGGAAATCAGCTTCAGTGATCATTCCGATGAGGCACGAATCTGAGTCACAAACAGGCAGGCCCGAGATTCTGTTGCGAAACATCAAACGGGCGGCGTCGGTGATTGTGGTCGCCGCGCTCACCGTGATCACATCGCTTGTCATTACGTCGACAACTTGCACTGAATCCTCCAACCCAGATCTCTGATAGCTATCTTGCCAGGCTCCGCGGATAGAACCTATTACACGCGGCACCGACCGACCAACGACCACTCCATCGCAGTCGAGCTGGATTACGCTTCGCCTCATGTATCGACTCCTCATCACCGCCCTCGTGCTGCTTGCGGCGTCCTGCGGAGGGAACACGGACACGACGACGACTCCACCAACTTCGTCCGAGGCAACCTCGACGAGCGCCGCGTCTGACGCCTCGACGACGACGGCCGTCACCGAATCGACAACGTCGTCAACAGCTGAGCCGACGACGTCTGCGACAACCGTGACGACAACCACCCTTGCCGAAGGCGACCCCGCGATCCGTATCGATGAGGTCGTCTTCGCCGGAGAGCCCTACCTCATAATTGCCAACCGGGGCACCGGCGGCGGCTCGACGGCAGGCCACTGGATATGCCAGTTCCCGTCCTACTACGAACTGCCGGCCGTCAATCTGCAGCCCGGAGAGCGTCTCGCCATCCCTTTGGGGGAGGGGGAGGTGCCACAGCTGGCCGGTGTCGTCGCCTCCGTTGACGTCACGACCCCCCTCGGCTCGGTCACGGGCCACGACGGCGAGATCGGCCTGTACCGCTCGAATGTGTTCAATTCAGCCGACGCCATCGTGGACTATGTCGAGTGGGGTTTCCCCGGCCACGCCCGCTCCGAAGTAGCCATCGCCGCTCAGATCTGGACCCAGAACGGCTACGTCGAAGTTCCTGCTGAAATGCTGGCCATAGTGGCTCAGACCTTCCCAACTGTCGGACCACAAGACTGGTTCGCCGAGATTGGCGGATAGGGACTGAGAGTGGATCGATGATTGTCTGGTGGGTGTGGCTGCTATTCGCTGCGTTTATCGTGGCGGCGTTGTTGATCGATCTGTTCGCGTTCCAACGGCAGGCCCACGCAGTCAGTCGTCGAGAAGCTGCGATTTCCACCGCAGTCTGGATCGGGCTCGGTTTGGCATTCACGTTCGTTGTCTGGGCGTGGCTGGGCGGCACCGCGGCCTCTGAATACCTGACGGCCTACCTCGTAGAGAAGAGCCTGTCGATCGACAACATCTTTGTGTTTGCGATCGTATTCGAGTACTTCATGGTCCCCGAGTCCTACCGCCATCGGGTGCTCTTCTGGGGAATCTTCACGGCTCTGCTGCTTCGCTTCGCCTTCATCATTGCCGGGGTAACCCTGATAGAAGCCTTTGAGCCGACCCTCGCCATATTCGGTGGGCTGCTCTTGTTCACGGCATACCGCATGGTGACCCATTCCGGAGTGGAACTGCAGCCCGATCAGAACCCTGCAATACGAGCGGTACGGCGATTCATCCCGATGACGACCGAATACGACGGGGCCAAACTCTTCACCCGGCTCGATGGCCGGCGGCTAGCGACGCCGCTCCTGGCGGTGCTCATCATGATCGAGACGAGCGATGTCATCTTCGCCATCGACTCCGTCCCGGCGGTCTTTGGTGTCACCACGGAGCCCTTCCTGGTGTTCAGCTCGAACGCTTTCGCCATTCTGGGGCTCCGTGCGCTCTACTTCCTGTTGTCCGATTCGTTGAAGCGTTTCCGCTATCTCAACTATGGCTTGGCCGGAGTCCTGGCGTTTGTGGGCGCCAAAATGGTGGCCACGCAGTTGTGGGATCTCCACATACCCATTTGGATATCTCTCTTGGTGATAGTCGTGGTCGTGGCGGCTTCCATAGTTGCGTCGCTCTACGGCGCACCCGAGCCGCTCGCTGAGGAGATCTCCCATCCACCACTCGCCGGTGGTCTGGCAGGAATTGGAGCGCGCAAAGAGCCGGAACCGCCCACAGTGGGCCCAACGGAGGGGAACTAGCTACCTATCAACAGGGGTGAGGTCGCGAAGTTTTAACAGGTCTTAGCAATTTGGGGGAAACGCTCATAACCCGCTAGATGCGAAAGTTGATCTTGCCTGCCCCTCTGAGGAGCAGCCCGAAGGGAAAACACAACAAGTCGCGAAGGGTGGACGCCCCCTCATCTGCTTGCTCCATCTGACGTGTTGGGCCCCCATGAAAGTGGGGGCCCTTCCCTATTGGGGGCCTTCTAGCCTGAGGTACCGAAGACGACCTCAACGCGGGCCCCGCCGGTGCCGGTATTGGAGGTGTTGACGAAGCCTCCCGTCTTCTCGGCGGCCTTACGGACGATGTCGAGGCCCAATCCGGTCGATCCGCCGCCGCTGTGTCCCCGTTCTTGGATGATGGCCTCATCGAAGCCGGCTCCGGAGTCCTCGACGGTGAGCACGGCGGTGGCATCTACGCCGGGCCGGGCCGCCACTCGGTAGCCGGTGGTGGGGTCGGTGTGGGCGAACACATTCTCCATCAGCGTGTCGAAGACCGCACCAAGCTCGTCGGGCGAAAGCGGGACCGGCAGCGGCCCTCCTTGAGTCAAGACCTCCACAGGCCTTTCCTGCTCATCCGCAAGCACCTTCCAAAACATCGATCGATGCCGAACGATGGCTCCGAGATCGGCGACCGGCGGTTCAGCATCGCCGTCAGAGGTTGGCCGCCGTAGGTCGTTGATCATCTGGTCGACCGCACGCTCGAGCTCACCAATGTCGCCCAGGAGAACCGCTGTGACCTCGCGATCGCGCAGCGTCTCTGCCTGAAGACGGAGCGCAGTGAGCGGGGTGCGCAATCGATGAGACAAATCGGCAACGCTCTCACGCTCTTCGCGCAGGAGGGTCTCGAGCCGGCTGGCCAGAAAGTTGAAGGCCACCCCTACCTCAGCGACCTCAGGAGGGCCCGCAATCTGCACTCGGGTATCGAGATCACCATGTGCCAGGTCTCGAGCGGCCTCTGACAGCGCGGACACGGGTCTTACCAGCCTGCGGCCCAGGCGATCCGCGGCCAACCCGGCCACGACCACCAGGACGATGCCCAGCACAGCGAGCAGCAGCCACGTGAGAAACACACCTTCACGCAGTTCACTGGTGGGAACAACAGCCCGCACCACAACGGTGGCGCCGATAGTCGGGGCGTCGGCCAGCAGCACCGGGACCAACACCTCAGCCCCGTCCGGGATCGTGGCTGTGAAGGCGTCGCCCTCGCGGGCCCGTTCGATATTAGGGCTTTCGGCGAAGAACGTCCCGCGGGCAGTGCCGTCGGGAAAGATTATGGAGAGGCCCGGCCGGCTGCGAAATGCCTCAATGACCACTTCGGCGAGCTCGAGCGTTACGCCCGCCTCGGGCTCGATCGACGCGGCAACCGCCAGAGCGGCTGCAATCGATTGGGCGTCGGTCTCTGCCGCGGCCAAAGCCTGGGCTCGTGCTTGATTGCGGACAATCGTGGCCAGCGGGATCAAGGCGCTGAGAACCACCAGCGTCGACACCATTATCGAGAGGAGGGCTAGCTGTCTTCTCACAAGGCCACTGTCCGGATATCAGACGCTGCCGGGGTCAACCAGCTTGACGCCGACGCCGAAAACGGTGTGCAGGTATCGGCTGTCGGCGGCGGTTTCGCCAAGCTTCTTGCGCAACCAGGATATGTGGACATCCACAGTCTTCTCGCTGCCACCGTAGGGCTGGCGCCAGACCTCAGCCAGCAATTCCCGCTTGGAAACAACATCGCCAGAACGCTCGGCAAGGAATCTCAAAAGGTCGAACTCCTTTGGAGAAAGATCGAGCCGAGCCCCATCGAGGCGCGCTTCGCGAGCGGCGGCGTCGACTGACAGATCTCCAACCACAATCGGGCCGGGCCTTCCATCGGCCCCAACGCGACGCAGCACGGCACGCACCCGCGCCTCGAGTTGCTCGACTGAGAATGGTTTCACGAGGTAGTCGTCGGCTCCGGCATCGAGAGTCCGCACGACGTCGCGATCCTCGCTGCGTGCAGTGGCAACGATGATCGGGACCTCGCTGACGGCGCGGATCATCTTCAGAAGCTCGCTGCCGTCGAGGTCGGGCAGACCCATGTCGAGAATCACCAGATCCGGAGCGGTGCGAACCACTGTTTGCAGCCCGTCCATTGCCGTCGAACTGGCTTCGACATCGTGGCCCCGATCCGCCAGAACCCTGGCCACCAACTCGCGGATACGCAGCTCGTCTTCAATGATCACCACAGATGCCATGCCTACAGCGTAGGCCAGCTTCCGCAAATCTCAATATCGTCTTATCAACTCCTTAACCACTCTTTCACAGCTCCGAAAGGCGACCTGGTCCAAAATGGGGGCGATGCGGCAGAAGACCCTGCTCGCATGCTGGATGGGTTCGTAGTCTTCAACAACTGCGAGAACAGGGGGCCCGGTCTTCGACCGACCCCCGGCTAGCCCCTCAGCTGCGAGATGGCAGCGCTGCCTGTCGTTGAAATAAGGATGGGCGTGCTGGGCCTGTTTGGCCCCTTTGCCTCCGGCGGCCTCGGTTCTAGGGCCCAGTCGCCCATGCCTTACTATTGAGCAGCCGAATGCCGCACGGCTCTCGAACCTTCTCCGCTTGGTATGCACCCTGCTCGCGTGTCTTCCGCGATTGCCGGAGCTACGTTGCCAAAGGCTCCAACCAGCCCTTGTCGCGCCCACAACCGCGCGATGCACTGAGGTCGCGCGGCGACTGTCCGCTGCACTGATCACGCGTGGTGACTGTGCGATTGTGTGGTGCGTCACCGCCCGTTTGTCAGAGCCGGTCGCAATAAGCGGCGAGTGGCGAAGCAAACGGTGTCTCTCCCCCCGTCTGACTCCGCTCTGGGAGGCAGACATTTGGGGGGAGCACCCGAGGAACGAGGGGGAGGGGGGAAACAAAGGTAGTCCCCAAAGCGAACGATGCGTCGCAATGCTGAGTGCGCGACAGCCGAGAACCCGCGGCGGTTGACTGCCCGCCGGCCCGTGTGCGGTGTCATGACGCCTTCCGCTACCCCCTCCCAAGCTGCCCGCAGGGCAGCCCACCTCCCCCAAACGTCGCCCGACTACGTCGTTCGACGGGGGAGGAGACGCGTATGTTGCGCCCGTCGCAGCGCGAGGCACCTTGCGTCCCAATCCCCCCTCCCGTGCGTCTACGCGAGGCTGACCAGTTCCAGCATCGTTTCGTCGAAGAAGGACGTGTCACCTTCGGGCATGAGGATGACGCGGTCGGGGCCGAGTTGCTCCACGAATTCGGCGTCGTGGCTCACCAGGACGAGGGTTCCGGTGAATTGCTCTAGGGCCTGCAACAGAGCCCTTTTGGCTTGGGGATCGAGGTTGTTGGTTGGCTCATCGAGGAGCAAGAGGTTGTGCTGACCAACAACCAACCGGGCCAAAGCCAGCTTCGTCTTCTCACCACCGGAGAGCGTTCCGGCGTCTTGCTCGATCTTGTCGGCCAATAGGAAGTGCCCGAGGATGCTGCGCAGTGTCAGCTCGGGAACCGATGAGACCTCTTTCATGTGATCGAGGACATTGATACCGCGTTTGATGTCCTCGTGCTCCTGGGCGTAATAGCCCAGCGAACTGCGGTAGTCGACATCCACCTCACCCAGGTCTGCTTCATCGACTCCGGCGAGAATCCGCAACAGCGTTGTCTTTCCGGCCCCGTTGAGGCCCATGATGATCAGGCGCTCGCCGCGATCAAGATCGACGTCCACATCAACGAACACCACGTTGTGATCGAAAGCCTTGGCGAGTCCTGTCGCCTTGGCCGGAGTACGGCCGAGGGGCGGTCCGGCGGGAAACCGCAGCGTGACTTCCTTGCCGCGTTTGGCAATCTCCACCCGTTGGTCCTTCAGCTTGGCGACCCGGGTCTCCCACGATCGGGCTCGCTTCGCCATCTTCTCGGTTGAGCCCTTGAAACGACGGATCCCCTCTTCGAGTTTGGCGATCTTCTGGTCCTGATGGCGGCGTTCCCGCAGCCGTTGTGCGCGCCGTTTCTCTCGCTCGGTCAGGTAGTGCGAGTAGGTGCCTCGGAACGGTTCGAGCTCGCCGTTCTCGACTGCCAGGACCGACGTGATCGACTGGTCCAGCAGCGGCAAGTCGTGCGAGATCACAAGAAGGCCGCCCGAGTAGGCATCGAGGTAGCTCATCAACCATGCCTTGGCGTCGATGTCCAGGTGGTTCGTTGGCTCGTCGAGCAGCAGGATGTCGGTCTCGGCGAAAAGGATTCGGGCCAGCTCAACGCGCCGCCGCTGACCCCCGGACATGGTCACTACGAGCTGATCGAGTTCGTCGTTGCCTATTCCGAGCGAGTGGGCGAAGCGCTTGGCCTCAGCCTTGGCGACGTAGCCGCCGCGGGCGGTGAATTCGTCCTCGAGCCTGGAGAACCGCTTGATCAACCTATCGCGCTCATCGCCGGCGGCTGATTCCATCAACAGTCGGGTGTCTTCCATCCGACGTTCCAGCTCACCGATCGAGCGCGCCTTCAGAATCCTCTCCAGGGCAGTGACGCCATTGTCGGCGAGTTCGAGCAAGGCAGCTTCCTGGGATAGGTAACCCACGACATTGCTGCGCACGATGGTTCCTTCTGCCGGTTCCAGCTCTCCACCGAGTGTTCTCAGCAGCGTTGTCTTGCCCGCCCCGTTTCGGCCAACGAGGCCGATCTTGTCCCCCGCGTTCACAGTGAAATTGGCGTGCGAAATCAGCCGGCGGATACCGGCTTCTATGGCAATGTCGCGTGCAATGATCATGTTTCGGCCCTCAGGAGTGACTGAACGGTAATGGCTGGAGCGACGGTTGCAGCCGCTTTCGGCGATCAGCCCTTCCGCAGCGCCCTTTGAATGGAGACGGAGCTGCGCAACGAGAACAAAGCATCTCGCTTGGAGACGAGTGCTGATGCCGGCTGTAGCACGAGATGGCGTAGTCCAATGTCGACATAGCCGCGTAGCTGAGTGGTGATCGACTCGGGTGTTCCCCAGACGACAAGTTGACTCAAGACGTCGACATCAACCTTGCCCATCGCGTCCAACAGCTGCGCCTTGGTGTAGTGCTGAGGAACGAAGTCGATCATTCCGCGGAACTCGGGGCCCAAAGGATGCTCGAGGCCTGCCCGCGCCCACAGATGGGCCGGCCCCAAGAGGCTGAGAAACCGAACGGGCTGCGAATCGAGTAGCTCACGGGCATGCTTTTGAGTTCTGCCGATAATCGCAAACAACTGCCAGCCCGCAACGATGGCGCCCGGGTCACGGCCAACCCTGCTGGCATGGCCCCGGATGGCACCCAACGCGTCTTCGAACTCCTCCGGGGGCATTGGGAAGGTGGGGTACCACCCGTCACCGTACTCCCCCGTTAGCCGCAGCATCCGGGGACCATGGGCCGCGATCCATATCTGCGGGATCTTGTCCGGGTGCGGCTCGAGATCCATTACAGCCTGGTCCAAAGCGAAGAACTCTCCAGAGAAGTCGATCGGCCCATTCGATTCGAAACACATACGAACGATCTGAAGCGCCTCCTCCAGACGGCTCACGGGCCGAGCAAACGGAAGGCCATAGGGTTCAACGTTCTCGCGCTCCCCCGATCCGATGCCCAAGATGGGAGCCCGCTTGGCGAGATGCGACATTGTGAGAGCAAACTGCGCGAGCAAGACCGGATGACGCCGGATCGGTTCGGTCACCCCGACCCCGATGTGAATGTTGCGGCGGGCCAGATGACCCATCAACGCTTGGTATTCGAAATACGGATGAGGGCTGGCGCCTGCCGCGGCTGCCCACGAGAAGTCCTTGTCCCAAAGCGACCGCGGAAAGAAGCCCAGGAAGTGGTCAGTGACCCAGGCGATGTCAAAGCCGGTCCGCTGCGCAGCCGTGGTGAGAACTCTGATGCGGGCCAGCGGCGGCTGGGTGCCTACTGTCATGCCGCTCGTGAACCTGGAGGAGTCGATCAAGGTAGGTCCTGCTCGGTCACCGATCGTGCAAACGCGAGTTTGATCACATCTGTGGGATACGGCGCTCCCTGGAAGTCCAAATCCGCTTCGCTCGCCGCGGCGGCACATCGACGAGCGACATCGCGCAGTTCCACAACCTGAGTGGCAACTGCGTTTGGCTCCATAACATCGCCGTGGCCGGGAACTACGAGACGTGGGGCATAGGACAGGTGTTCGGCGATGGTGTCAGGCCACTGTTGCGGGTACGAGTCGCCGTACGCAGGCGGTGCGCCCTCTTCCAACAGATCTCCGGCGAACAGCACGTCGCCAATCCGAACCGTCACATCAGCATCGGTATGACCTTTGCCGCGGTATGCAAGCTCGACCTTGCGCCCGCCGAGGTCCAGGACAGCGTCGCGTGTGAACACCTTGCCGGGCGCGACGAGATCGATCCCGTCGAGCTCGGCGGCAGCATCACCGAGCCAACGGTGCGCTGCCGCTTTGATCGCCTCCGGTTCCTCGAGCATCACCTCGCGGCAGCGCTGATGGCCCCAGAACTCAGCGGCGGCGAATGATGAATTGCCGAGAACATGATCCCAGTGCCAGTGAGTGTTGACGACCCATCCGACGGGCAGCGCAGTCAAGCGTCTCAAATCGGCCGCGATCTCGTCGGCGTGGGAGGGAATCGACCGGGTGTCGATCACGGCCACCGCCTCTTCGCCCAGGACGATGCCAATGTTCTGATCGAGGACTTCGTAGCGACGGCGAAAGATGCCGTCACCGACTTCGTCGAATGGGTGAGGCATGTGGTTCCTACAGCCCCCCGCCGAAGTGATCGTTGGGCTCAGTCGTGCCGTAGACACCCGGAGTGTCTTGCGACCACAGCTGGTCCCCATTCTTGGAGAGCCCGGTCGCGATGCCTGGGAAGAGGGCGACCTCTCCGCCACCTTCGGTCTGAGGTGAGCCGACGATCAAGTCGAGACGTCCGTCACCGCGGGTATCGACGAAACGCAGCGCCGCACCAAATTGGTCGTCAGCGGCTACCTCACCCTTGATTCCCGCAAGGCCCTGATGCCACCTAGACACGCTGCCCGAGTCCAGTCCGCCGGCGGACCCGGGAATGACAATGAACAACCCAGCGTCGGCAGCGCCATGGTGCTTCTCCCCCGACACCCCGATCGCGAGCTCATCGATTCCGTCACCGTTGGCATCACCGGTTGCCAGAGCCTGGCCGAAACCGTCACCGGACTCTCGGGTGCCTGGGATGCCGTTCTTGCCCTGCGAATAGACCGCGTCTCGCTTGGAGGGTCCCGTAGCGTTTCCGTAAATGACTTGCACCGCTCCGCCGGACCTGAATATTCCGATCGCGAGGTCATCGAATCCATCGTTGTTGAACACGCCCGTCGCCACGGAGTGGCCGAAGCGGGCGTTGGCGGCGGGGCCGCCCCTAATCCCGGGCGAATCTCGGTGGACCAAAACGTCGCGGGTCCCGACGCCGGATGCCCGACCAAAAATCACGTGTACAGCCCCGGCGCTGCCCTTTCCACCGACATCCTGGCCCGGAACGCCGGCGACAACATCGCCGTAGCCATCGCCATCGATGTCGCCGACTGCCACCGAATAGCCGAAGGCATCACCGGATTCGGCGCTGTCCCGGATTCCCAATGTGTCCTGGTGAATCAACTGCGCGTCCACTGCAGAGAGACCCGAGCCAGAGCCGAATACCGCAGTAACGGAGCCGCCGCAGGCGTTCCCGGCGTCGCAGTCTTCTGACGCCCCGACCGTCAAGTCGTCATAGCCGTCGCGGTTGAGATCTCCCGCTGCCAGGGCGGTCCCGAACCTATCGCCTCCCTCGCCGCCTTGAGTTGTGCCGACCCCGAGGTTCTCCTGAGTCCAGAAGTCAGATCCGGCACCACGCAGGCCGCCGGCGCTGCCGTAGAGGACGTGAACACCCTCATCGACCTCATTGCCGACCGCCAGGTCGCCATAGCCGTCTCCGTTGAAGTCGCCGCAGCTCAGAACTTCGCCAAAACGATCACCGGCCCCCGGCTGGTTCGCCAGTCCGCCCGACCCTTGCCGGAAGCTGGTTCCCGTCGAGGGATCCAACGGTCCACTCGAACCGACGAACTCCATCACCACGCCGGCCGCGGCAAATCCCGAGTGGGACTCGCCGGGGACGCCAACGGCCACATCGCCGTAGCCGTCACCGTTGAAATCACAATCAGGATTGCGCTCGGACACAAACTTGTACACGTTGCCTTGGGCAAGGAAGTAGAGCTCACCATGTCCGTCGACACCGAAGGCGGTGATGAAGCCGGGTATCGAGAGGGTCTTGGTCCAATCGATGTGGTTCACAGGCCGACCCTGCTTCATCCGGAAGCTGCCCAACTCACTGAGGCACCAGTCGGCGTAGAAGTAGTGGCCTCGCAGCCAGGGCAGTTCGTTGCCTCGATAGACGTACCCGCCGGTGATCGAGCCTCCAGACGGCCCGCACCGAGTACCGGAGTTGCCATGTGGGTACTCGAACACCGGAAAGGTCATGCCGGCGGGAGAACACGGTGAGGTGTAACAGTTGCTGCCCTCGTACATGTCCCATCCGAAATTGAGCCCCCCGACCCCGGCCGGAATGATGTCGACCTCTTCAATGGCGCCCTGGCCGACGTCGCCGATGAACATGTCACCGGTCACCGCGTCGAATGAAGTCCGCCAGGGGTTGCGGAGGCCCCACGCCCAGATCCTGTCCGCTCCGGGCTCCCCAATGAATGGATTGCCCGGTGCGGCATCACCAGTCGCCGGGTCAATACGCAAGATGGTCCCCAACAGCGTGTTCTTGTTCTGCCCGTTGTTACCAGGATCGCCACCGCCACCACCGTCACCCAGGCTGACATAGAGGTAGCCGTCGGGGCCGAATTGCAGCGAGCCGCCATTGTGGTTCGTAAAGGGCTGGTCGCGTGTGAACAGGATTCGTCCACTGCCGGCATCCGCAATGTTCGGGTTGCCGCTCACCGAATACTCGGCGACGGTGGTGTCTCCGTTCCCCGCGTCGGCGGTGTAATACACGTAGAAGAGTCCGTCCTCTGCGTAATCCGGAGAGAACGCCAGGCCGAGTAGACCCTGTTCATTGGCGCTGCTCCTGACCGGACCGCTGAGATCAATGAATGGTGTCGACAGTTTGACGCCATCTTCGACAATCCGTATCCGACCGGTCTTCTCGACGACAAAGAGTCGATCGTCGCCGGCCGGTGCCGCCAGGTCGACCGCAAGCGATAGTCCGGAGGCCACGACATCGAGCCCGACTCCATCCGTCAGGCTGGAGGTGGCAGCCGGCTCCGTCGCTGGAGCGGCTTGCGCCACAGTCGATGTTTCGGCAGGGATCAAGACCGCGGCGCTCACAAGAGCGGCAGTCAGCAGGGTTCGTGTGGCTCGCATAGGCGTGAGCCTAAAACAGGTGGGAAGTTTGCCCTAGGTGAGCTAGACGCCCTCGACCTTTTCGCCGACTAGGGCCGGCGGCAGCGGTTCGAATGCTCCCGCAACGAAGGGACCAACATCGTCGGCTCGCAAAGGCCGGCTGAACAAGAAGCCCTGCATCTTGTAGCAACCAAGTTCGGCCAGCAGCTTCATCTGGTCGATGGTCTCGACTCCCTCGGCGATGACGTCGAGGTCGAGGCTTCGGGCCAGGCCAATGATCGCCGCCGGCAACGCCGACGCCGCCGTGTCGTTCTCCGCTACCTCGCTCACGAAGCTTTTGTCGATCTTCAGCTTGGTGATAGGGAAGTTCTGCAGGTAGCTCAGGGACGAGTAACCGGTGCCGAAGTCGTCGATCGAGACGTTGACGCCTAGAGAGCGCAGCCTCTCGAGAGTCCGCCGTGCCAGTTCCGTATCGTCACCGAGAGTGCCCTCGGTCAGTTCAATCTCGAGGAACTCCGGCGCCAACCCAGCATCCTTCAACGCCGTATCGACCGAATCGACCAGGTTGCCCCGGCGAAGCTGCCGAGAGGAGACGTTCACAGAGACGGTTAGATCGTCCATGCCGGCGTCGTGCCATTGGCGCAGCTGACGGCACGCCTCGAAGAGCACCCATTCACCCATCGGAATGATGAGGTCCGTCTCCTCTGCCACGGGCACGAAGCGGTTCGGATAGACCAAGCCGAGTTCGGGATGGTTCCACCTGGCGAGAGCCTCCAGCCCGAGTACTTGCCCCGTCGCCATGTCAATGAACGGCTGGTACAGCAGATCGAGCTCACCACCGACGTCGAGAGCACGACGCAGTCCGTCTATGAGGAACAGCCGCTCCGACGTTTGCTCACGCAATTCCGGGGTGAAGTACTGATAGGTATTGCGGCCGGCAGACTTGGCGCTGTACATCGCGATATCGGCATCGCGCAGCAGGGAATCGGCATCCTCGCCGTCGATCGGATACAGAGCGATCCCGATGCTCGCAGTGATGTGCAGCTGGCCGCCGTCCACGTCGTACGGGACTTCGAGCGCCCGCAGAATCTTGGTGGCCACGTGTCCGGCATCCTCAACGCGCTGATTGCCCTCGAGGACGATCGTGAACTCGTCGCCGCCGATTCGGGCGACCGTGTCGCTCTCGCGGACAGCATCCTCGAGGCGTTCGGCCACCTGTTTGAGCAGTTCGTCACCGGTCGCGTGCCCAAAGCGGTCGTTGACCGACTTGAACTCATCAAGATCCAGGAACATCAGGGAGACCAGCCCGCCTTCGCGACGCGCCCGGGCGATCCCATTGGCCAGGCGGTCGCTGAACATGAACCGGTTGATGAGCCCGGTCAGCGGATCGAATCGAGCCAGATAGCTCATCCGTCGCTGATCGTCCTCTCGTTCTGAAAGATGAGAAGCAACCTGTTCTTCCCACCTGCGCCGGGCGGCGGTCGCAGCCGGTCGGAAGAAGAACAGTCCCTCAACAATGAGCACGACGATGGTTATCGACAACAGCACGTACCCCAGGACACGCAGGTTGGCGACACGAGCCTCGGCCTCTGTCTGATACCGAAAGACGATCGAGCTCATGGCGGTTTCGTAGAGTTCGGCGTCGGCCGCCAGCTCCTGGACTTGCTCATGGGGCACAGTCAGGTCCGATTCAGCCAGAACCAGGATTCCACTCGCCCGGGCGACTATCGAGTCGTAGTGCGGCTCGAGAGAGACAAAAAGGCTGTCGAGGGCAGGCGACAGATCCCCCGGGATGCCCACTTGCTCATCACCGAACTTCAGATCGACATGGGTGCGGGTGAGGTTGCTGAGAGATTCGTTTAGGGCCGCAGCTGCGATGGCTCCATTGCCAACCTCGAGTTCGCGGGCGGCCTCGGTTATACGCTGGCTGAGCAGGACCTGGTTGGCTGCGGTGCTGATGACACCCGCGTCCTTCTCCTGACGGCTCAGGGCCGCAGATGTGAGGATCGTCGACGCGATTGCGAGAAGGCCAATGAAGCTGAGGGCCATCGCATAACGCCCGAACGGGCGCTGCGGAACAGCGCGCTCAAGTGGGCGCTTGGGGACAACGTCAGCCGTGCGCTGCTCGGTCTGGCCCGTGTGGGCCGACCTCTGCAACACGCGATCAGGACTCATGGATCACCCCTAATTGCGTACTCATTCCGGCCGACGGTGTCCCCAAGCGACCACTTAACGTGGTTGTCGGCATATCTGCGCGATCCCTTGAGCCTCAACGGCAATATCCTTGCCCGCCCAGTTTCTGCCACAAGCACGGTGACAACCGGTACTTGAGGCCGTCCGACACGGCCGCCCACTACCCTGGGCACAAGCCCGGATGGCGGAATTGGTAGACGCGGCGGACTTAAAATCCGCTGCCCTTCGGGGCGTACAGGTTCAAGTCCTGTTCCGGGCACTTCTCTCGACGCGTCACAAACGCGCGGCTACATACGCCCCCACATGGACACCAGCCGCCGTAGGGCGCCGGTTGCCCTACTCGCGTGGGAGCTTGATAGGTTCAAGTCCTGTTCCGGGCACATACGCGAGGCTTCGTTAGCGCGCGGCTACATACGCCCCCACATGGACACCAGCCGCCGTAGGGCGCCGGTTGCCCTATTCGCGTGGGAGCTTGATAGGTTCAAGTCCTGTTCCGGGCAC
>JAAELU010000159.1 GCA_024226255.1 bacterium
AGGCAACATGCCGAAGGAAACCATCCACGTCGCCATCTACGACACCTGGGCAGATTGGGAGGCAGGATTCGCCCTCGCCCATCTGGGATCGGGCGACTGGCAGCCGGACGGGCGAAGCTATCGCATCGTCACAGTGGCTGAGTCGCTCGATCCAGTAACGACCAAGGGCGGAATCACGCTCACGCCTGACATCACCATCAGCGAGCTCGATCCCGGCGAGAGCGCCATGCTCATCCTGCCCGGTGCGGACAGCTGGCTCACGGGTTCCAACATGGCATTTGTCGAAGCCGCAGGGAGATTTCTCGGCGCTGGAGTTCCAGTCGCGGCCATCTGCGGCGCCACCATCGGTCTTGCCCGTGGCGGCCTTCTGAACGACATCGACCACACATCGAACGCACCGCAGGTTCTCGAGTCTCCGGCGTACACCGGCCTCGACCGCTACCGAAACGAGTTGGCCGTTCGCGACGGCAATCTGGTCACTGCCAGTGCGATTGCACCGGTC
>JAAELU010000160.1 GCA_024226255.1 bacterium
AGGCGTGCTCTTCCACGATTCGGCTCCGATAGGTCACATCCGGGCGAGACGCATCGTGTCTCCCCCCGTGAGACGTCGCTTTGGGCGGGTCACAGTTGGGGGGAGTACCCGAGCTTGCGAGGGGGAGGGGGGAAGCGGAGGTAGTCGACAAGGTGAACGTTGCGTCGCGGTTCGAGGGGCGCGCCAGCCGTGTTGGCCGCGGCGTTTGGGTGTCCGCCGACCCGTGTTGCGGCTTGGTCGCGACTTCGCTTCCCCTTCCGTCCCGGCCCAGAGCGGTGTGCAACGGGGGAGACGTTGTACGCGCCTCACTGGACGAGGGTGCTCTTTCCCTACGCTTCGCGTTCCCAGGGTCGGTACGCCATCAGGGCGGCTCCCCCGAGGATCAGAGCGGCGGCCACGGAGAACGCCACGACTGAGCCGGTTGCGCTGAGCGAAAGCAGCAATTGTGATAGACCGACGGCGACCACAGCGATAACCACCAGAGCGATGGTGGGCGCTCCGATGGCCGCCATCATTTCTCGGGAAAAAGCTGCGGGACTAGACGGAACGGCTTCGCCTTCGAACCCGAGGAATCCTGGTCGAGCTAGGGCATCCACAACGCTGGCAGTGGCGCCCCCTGCCACCAGTCCGACGATCACCGAGATGATGATTAGCCGAAAGACCGAGACCGTGACGGTTCCCGCTTCGATGGTCGCGGTGGCGCCCAATCCGAATCGGAGGCTGGTGTAGGCCATGATGGCGGCGGTTACGGCAGCTGCCGGCAGCAGATACGGCAATGGGAATCTGGCGCCGTCGGGTTCGTTTTCCCGCCCGAATGCATAGACGATGGCCGCAATAGTCAGACCCCCGAGCATGGCGAGAAGAATGACGGCGAGATACAGCCAGCCGGAGCTGATCATGAAGTCGGAACGGCCCCGACCGGCGGCCGGGTCGATGAGGATTCCCTCAACCGATCCAAGGCTGGCGCGGCTTCCCCACAACGCAACAGCGACGACGCCGAGCAACGCTCCCGCGGCTGCTCCGTATACGACGGATCTGACTCGACCTGGCATCTGTTCCTCAGGCTCCTCGCTCAGCCGGACAGTGTAGTGAGCGCATTCTGCCGACCGAATACAGTTGAACCAGCCGGGCCACTGGGATTAAGAGAAGCGTCCGCACGCGTCCGGTGAGTAGATGCCGCGGATGAATCCGCTTCCATCCGAAGACGAAATCGGCCCCCAGAGCAGCAGATTGCCTGTGTTGCCCGAACGGAGCTCAAAGATGTTCTCCAGGTCCGGGTGCGGCAGGAACTCGATTTCGAAGCCCTCGTAGGTGCGTTCGAGTTGAGCGACAGAATTGCCCAATTGGAGTCCCGAGAGTGTCTTCAGGTCGGCCGTTGGCGAATTGAAGCCGCCGTAACTCAGGTCGAGGCGATAGCCGCCCAGAGTCTGAGTACGGTCGTCATCGACGATTACTACGACAACCAAGGGCCCCCAGCGCACGATACGTTCTGTGTCGCCCTCACACGAGCCGAACGCGCCCGTGGAGACAACGGCGCCGGAGTCCTCGTCTGGAGTCCCCAGCGAGGCAACCAGGCGGCCCACAGAGCGTGGTGCCGACGTCCCGAGCTTGATCGGTCCGATTGCGTCGACCGCCAAGGTCAGGTCGGCGATGTCGACCTGGTCGCCCGAGGCGGTGAATTCAGGAAGGTCAACCACTACCGATGTGGAAGGCTCCTCGGTCGTGCTGGTGTCTCCGGGGTCTTCTGTGGTGTCGGAAGGAGTAGCCGTGCCCTCACCGTCTGGTGCCTCTGTGGTAGTGCTCGACCCGGCGGTGGCGTCACCCTCGTCGTCCTGGCCGATCAACTGGAAGGCGGCGAGGCTCAGCACCACGAGGAGCAGGCCAACGATGAGTCCGGTCAGCAGTGGCGACCGTGGTGGGGCAGCCTGCGGGACTGTTGGGTCTTCGAGAGCAGGAAGGCTCTCAGTGCCGGTGAGGTCCATGAGGTCCTCATAGGGATCGAATGCCTCAAAATCGTCGTCGTAGCCGTCGCCGTCGCTCAATTCCTGCTCAGTTCTGTCACGGATGCCTTCAGTGCGGCGCTGCCGCAAACCCATCGTAATGCGGTGTCAGTCGTCTTGGCTTGAAGTCAATGACCGCTCAGAGCGGGTCCGCCAGCAGCTCAGGTCGAGCCTCGCGAAGGACATCGGCGAACGATTGGGTCGGGATCAGGACGCGGGCCCCATCTTTGGCTGTGAAGTCACGAACCGGAATCGAGATGCGTGTGATCGATTCGGCGTCGAGGTTGCGCAAACTCCACGCCAATGAGATGGCGTCGCCGACTCCGAGTTGGTCGTCGAGGGTGAATTCATTCGTGAGGCTTTCGACGATTGCCGACAGTTGGCTCGGGGAATCGAACTTCCTCAATTTGGTGAACATCGCCAGGATCACATCCTGCTGGCGCTGGTTGCGGGTCAGGTCATTGACACCCTTGACCGCCTTCCAGGTTCCGTCGATGAGCTGCTCTGTGGACCGGGAGCGGACCCAAGCCAACGCCTGAGCTCCCGAGGCGTTGGTGCAGCCGGCAGGGAGGTTGAGGAATGACTTGGCGTCGCGGACCTGCCGATTGACACAGATCTCGACACCACCGAGAGCATCGATGATTCTCTCGAATCCGTCGAAGTCGAAGAGGGCGAAGTGATCGATAGGTATGCCGGTGAAATCCTCCACGGTAAGCGCCAGCAGCGTTCCACCGCTCACGTCGTTGCCGCAACCTGACAGCGTGGCATTGATGCGGCTGTAAGTACTGCCGCACCTATTGGGGAGATACAGGTCTCGGGGCAGCGAAACCATCACCGGCTGGTCGCCGCCATCTGGAAACAGGGCCAGAATGATGACGTCTGCCCTGTAGCCGCCCTCGTCACTTCCGACGATGAGGAAAGCGCGAAATGCCGCCGGGGCGACCGGTGCCGAAGTCACCGCGGTTGCTGATTGCTCAGGGAAGACTTCAGGGGTGGTGATGCCCGTCTCGGGAATGGGCAGAATGCTTTGGGCCGCAGGCACGTCGAGCGGATCGCGCTCGACCCCTTGCCACGAGTCCCAGATTTGGTAGGCATTCCATCCGGTAAACAACAGTGCCGAAAGGATGAGAGTGGCCAGAGCCCGCCACAGAGTGCGCCGCCACATCGGCGTGTGGTGAAGTAGTTGACGACTGGCGCGGTTGACGACATAGCCGAGCACGGGGGCACCAACATCTTCGAGGGCGGTACAGGTTTGGTCGACGATCCTTTCATCGCTCGTGTCTGTGACCACGAGAATGCTGCCGTCGGCGTGGGCGGCGAGACCTTCTGCCGAAGAGTTCCAGTCGAGCGGCGGAACATCGACCAATACGAGGTCGGCTACCTGGGTGAGCATGTCTACGGCGGCCGCCATCGAATTGGGCTCTCCCTCGGTAGCGCCCGGTACATCTCCCTCACCCGACGGGATGAATGGAAGCCTGGTGTCCTCTCCGAGGGCCCACAACCGACTGGCTGCCGCCAAGTCGGCCTCGCCCCTGGCCAACTCGGCGAGGCCGGGCGAAGCTCCCGTTCTGCCGAACCGGGATAGGCCATGTTGGGTGGGATCACCGTCTACGAGAACTATGCGACGGCCACCTCGCGTTGCCGCTGCCGCCAGATTCAGTGCGGTGCGCGACGTGCCTTGACCCGGCCCGGCGCTCGTGACCAGAACCACCTGACCGGAAGTCTGGGCCTCCAACGCCGCTGCGGCGCCTTCGTAGGCATCAGCCACATCGGAGCCGGGTTCGGCGAATGTCGAGCTGGTCTTGTCTTGTGGAATCTGGCCAAGAATGGGTCCCGCCAAATTGCGGCCGGCGCTGCGGTTACGCAGCCGGCGTGCCCACAGAGCGAACACGATTGCGGTCACCACGGCGGCTCCGACGCCGACGGCAACGGCTGCTCGAGCCGATTCGAAGCGCTGGATCAGCAAGAGGAAGAACAGGAGACCGGCGCCGATAGCAACTGCTGTCGGTATGACCGCGCTCTCTCCACGTCGCGCGTTGACGGCCATGGTCCCCTTCTAAGTTGCTTGCCGACCGTCCGCTGCCCGATCCGGGAGCGGATTCGAGCCCGATGGCGACGGGCCCGAGAGCCAATGATAGGTGAGGTCATCGGGGTGGAAGCGCTAATCGAATAGAGGCGTGAGGAGTGAGGCGTGAGGGTTGAGGAGAGAGAAACCGGCAATCAGAAATCGGGAACGCCTGGCGCGCTCCCGGGCACCATCATGGGTGGCGTGAGGGCGTGGCTGGTTGCTGACAACCGGTAGCTCCTCGGACCCAACACCTAACGCCTCTTCCTCACTCCTGAGGCTCGAACGGCCCCCCATCGCAGGGGCGCGGTGAATTGATGCTGGTGACGATCGCGTTGTCGTCGTCAGACAGGGTGCCCCACAAAAGGGTACGCCGGTCGGACGAGCGGAGCACCACGAATATCGGCGTGCCGTTGTCGAGCGAGTCGGTTACCGCGTTGGCGTACAGGACCTGTACCCGCGTGAATGGGTCGCCGAGCCCGAGGCCCGACAGCGACCGCAGTTCGGCGGTCGCTGAGTCGCCGTCACGCGTTTCGAGGCGATAGCCGACCATCGGCTCGGAATCAGGTCCCTCGCTGAAGATGACGCTGAGATGCCCCCATCGCAGCGCCCTTCCCGTCTCAGTGGGGCAGAGTCCCCAGTTCTCGCCGACCGGAAACTGCTCATCCGGTTGGCCAAACGTCGCGACGAGTCGTCCAGCAGCCTCGTTGGTGTCGCTGCGAAGCCGCAGAGGTCCCAACGCGAACGCTCCGAGAGTCAGGCTGTCGACGTCGAGAGCAGGCCCAACCTCCACGATGGGCGGAAGGGTCGTGGTGGTCGTAGTGGTGGTCGTTGTGGAGGTGGTCGTTGTCGAACTGGTGGTCGTTGGTGGTTCCGTCGGAGCGGCCGTTGCTGCGGTCGTGACGGTGAGGGTCGTGTCGGCGACAATCGGCTCGGGTTGGGTGTCGTCCCACATGACCCAGAACACCAATGCGTAGACCGCAGCGACAAGAGCGGCGACTACCAATGGCATCCATCTGCGGCGCCACCACGGGATGGGTGCAGCAATGGCCGATGCCGGCTTGGCGACTGTCTCCAGTTTGCCGTGGCGCGCCTCGTCGATCGTGGCGTCGATCCAGGTGTGCCGGCAAGTCGGGCAGACATCGACGGCAACGGGTCGATCGGCCCCGCACCACAAGCAGGTGGCGGTTTTCGCGTGATCTTCGGGAGTGCCGTCGGTGTTGTCCACGAGTTGAGCCTAAGTGAGCGACCTGATTCCCTAGTGCATCTCTGGCGTGGCTAGCTGATCGGCAAGTTCGTCCGCGGACGTGGTCGGCTGCCGGCACACGAAACCTTCGCAGACGTAGGCGGTAGCTCGACCTGAGCTGGTGCCGGCGAAGAACGGTTTCCCCTCGATCGAAAGGAACACCGTCATCGGCCTGTTCGTCTGACCTCTGATTTCTGAGTTCGTTTCTTGCCCCTGACCACTTGAAACGCCCACATTGGGAATTCCCGGACCGACTGCCTTGTTGTGGATAAGTAACTAACCCCGAATTCGGCGAAGCTAACCACGTTAAATCTGGGCCTTCACAAACGGGCCCGACTGTGTGATAGTTACGCAGATACCCCCTTTGTGACAGTTTTCACAAGATATGGACGCTCGCAAGGCGTGCAACGGGAGCCGACACCGGAATAATCGGTCCCGGCCGCTGCAGACCCATATGAGACTTAGTCAGGCTGACATTCGGGGGTGGGCTGACACTTAGTAGACCGTTCTGGAGGACGCATCGATGGCAACCGGTGGCAAGACGCGCGACAAACTTCAAAATCGTGCGATTCGCGAGCGCGAAGAGGCGAAGGAGCGGATAGCCCGCGACACCCTCAGCCGCTCACGGAAGGACCGAGATAAGAGCAAGCTGACCGATGAGCGCGGTCGCTTGACCACGGACCTCGTCAGTCAGTACCTGACCTCGATCGGTGAGTACGAGCTACTCACCGCCGAGAACGAGGTCGACTACGCGCAGAAGATCGAAGCCGGCCAGGACGCGATCGAACGCCTCAATGAGAGCAAATTCAAGGACAAGACCGAGCAGATACTGCTCAAGCGCAAGGTCCGCCACGGTCAAGAGGCCAAAGATGCGTTCCTGACCGCCAACCTTCGTCTTGTTGTTGCCAATGCACGTCGCTACGCCAACACATCAGGCATCGATTTCCTGGACCTAATCCAGGAAGGCAACTTGGGCCTGATCCGTGCAGTCGAGAAGTTTGACTGGCGCAAGGGTTTCAAGTTCTCCACCTACGCAACGTGGTGGATCCGCCAGGCCATAACTCGTGCCATTGCGGACAAGTCACGCACCGTCCGTATCCCGGTGCATCTCCATGACACGCTGGCTGCAGTGCGCGCCGCCCAGGCGAGTCTCAAAGCGGAGCTGGGTCGCGAGCCCAAGCCCGAGGAGATTGCCGAGGAGGCCGGAGTCAACGTCGACAAGGTCGAGCTTGCGCTCGGCGTTGCCGACACCGTCTCCCTCGAGCAGCCCGTCGGAGAGGACGGTGCACAGCTCGGTGATTTCATCGAGGACGAGGATGCCGTTGACCCGGTTCGTGTCACCGAAGAGATGGACATCGCCGACAGTCTGCGCAAGTCAATCGAGCGGCTTCCCAACAGGGAAGGTCGGATCCTGGCCCTGCGCTACGGCTTCTACGACGGTGTGCCCCGCACGCTCGAAGAGATCGGTGATGAGTTCAATCTCACACGTGAGCGCATTCGTCAGCTCGAGAAGCTGGCACTGTGCCGCCTGCGTCACCCCAGCTTCGGCATTCGCGAGCAAGATCTGATCTAGTCGGCCTGGCGGCCGACTGTATCGCTCGGCTGACGCCTCGCTTCAGTAATCAGTACTGCTCGGCTAGCGCCTCGCTGCAGTACTCACTATGGGCTCAGCTACCGCAAGGCGACTCAGATGCACCCGTTGTCAATACTGCCGCTGCTCGAGCTCGACACCGTCAGATGCCAGGACATCTAGAACTGTTGAGGGTGGGGAGGACGTCGCTGTGACCGACAGGATGCGTTGGATTACCACGACCCTCGTGGCTCTAGCTGTGGTCATCGTGACAACGTTCGTACTGACCCGAGACTCCGGAGACTGCAACTGGGACGAAGCCACGACCCGCGAGGGGAAGTGCGTACCTTGCACCAACTTCGAAAACGTCTCACCTGAGAACCCATGCTGGGTTGAGGTCGGCGAGCTGTAGAACCGAATCGGTTCGACCACTCCATATTGTCAGTATTAGCTCGGCTGGCGCCTCGCTTCAGTAGCCAGACATGCCTCGGCGGCGATGGGTCTGAGTCTGCAGGCGAAGCCGATACCGACTACCGACTACCGACTACTGCTTCTCCCTCTGTCCCTTTGTCGCACCTTTCGGTAGTGTCTCTCGTAGAAGGAGGCCCATCGTGCAGTTGCATGCTCTGGTAGGTGGATCGGCCGAGGTAATCGGACCGGAGGCCACGCTGATCGACGCCGCCGTTCGCATGGTCGAGTGCGAGGTGGGCTATCTGGCTGTGATCTCCCGACGTGAGCTAGTTGGCATTCTCACCGAGCACGACCTGGTGCAGGCGACAGCCGAAGGCGTCGCCACGGACGAGGCGATCGTCGAGGATTGGATGAGCGAGGCTCCCGACACGGTGCCCAGTGATGTCTCTGTTAGAGAAGCGGCCACGTGGCTCATCGAGGCCGGCTATCACCATCTGCCTGTTATTGACGGCGGCGAGTTGCTCGGCATCGTGACCGTCAAAGACCTCTTGTGGGCGATGCTGGAGCCGGAGGTAAGCAACCAGTAGTCAGCGTGAAGAGCAGTCAGAAATCAGACCTCAGAATGCGGACGCGCCTGCGGATTCCTTGGGGAGTGAGTTGTGGCCAGCTTCAGTTGGAATCGCACCACATCAGCATTTCCAGCTTCTGATCTGATCTCTGGCTTCTGGCTTCTGGCTTCTGGCTTCTGGCTTCTAGCTTCTAGGCCAAGACTTGCGCCATGCGGCGGTTGAGAGCGTCGAGTACGGCTTTGACGGTCGCCGTTGCAGAGTCCGAGGTCTGAACGAGGGCACTCCCAACTAGGGGTTCGTTGGAACCCATGAGTCCCACCTGGGCCATGGCCACTCGCGACTCACCGAGATCGGTTGTCGCTATCGCATCGAGAGTCAGTTGGAGGCGCCCATTGGTGACGCTTTCAACTGCCCGCAGCGTGGCCTCTCCAACGATTCGGGGCCGGGCGCTCACAGAGGCGGATCCCGTGGCGTGTCCTGAGAATTCGGCGTCCTCGTACGTCAGTGTGATCGTGACCGACGCCTCGCCGTTCTCGCTCGTCTCCTGGATGCCGACGATTGCGGCGCGCTGGGGACGCTCGGCACCCTCGGACTGGCTGAATTCCAAAACCTCACTCATGCCGGGAACCCTAGTTGCCTGCCGGCGACCTGAACACCATTCAGCTCGGAATCCACACCAGAGCAACGTCCTCAACGAGGATGTCAGACTTTTCGAGACCCACTTCGATGGTCTCGATGTCGTCTCCGATGTCCTCCCAGCGATCGTTGATTTCCTCGAGTTCCTCGCGAAGGTCATGATCGAGCTCGAGTAAGACATCGGATAGATCACCGATCTTGCCTTCTGCTGTGGCGAGGCGCTGTTCCTTCGATCGGCGAGCGGCCCGCGATCGGGAGGAACCGGTCACTGATCGTGTACTGCCCCTACCGGTGAGAATGTTGATCAGCGCCCCGGCCTTATCAAGCATGTCGGTCTGCCGAGCCCCTTCGAGGTCCACTCTGATTTCGTCGGCGCGCCGCTCAGCGACTTCGATGGCGTCCTGCGCCTTGCGGAACTTGGCGTCGTACTTGTCTTTCAGTTTGGCGGTTTCTGCGTCGGCGCGGTCTTGTGCCGCCTGATCGGTTCGTTCCAGGAAGCTGGTCTCGTCCTCGCCAACGCGCGAGTACAGCTTGAGCTTGGTGTTCCGATAGACGGTCACCTGACGCTCTCGGTGCAGATGGTCCTTGATAGCTGTCGTTGCCCGCCTGAAGTAGGTCTTCGTCTGCAGCGGGGCGTCAGTCAGTTCGTAGGTGGCTCCGGTCGCGGCCACATCGATCAGGTCGCGGTCGTCATAGTCAACGGCGGCGGCGACATCGGCATCGAAGAGTTCGGCGAGGGGAGTGAATACGGCCTCCCACTCCTCACGATGGTTGAGCTTGGCCGAAGTCTCGTCGAACACGAGCTGAACACGAGCCGCCAAACCGGGCCGATAGTGGGTGGAGCGAGCATCGCCGCCGATGCTTTCGAGCCAGGGAGCGGCAGGATCGACGTGAAAGACTGCCACTCCCTCAGCGATGTTTGGCATGATCGGGCTGGCACTGTCACTGAGCGGCGGCGGACTTGGAACAGTCGGCGTTGGGGCCTCGGGCGTGGTCGCTGGCGTGCTCGCCTCCGGCTGCGGGGCGGGTGTTGTTGGGGTCGGAGCGGGGGCGCTGCGACCATCCATCAGACGGCCTACCTGATCCCGAGTCAGCGGCCCGGCCAGGTACGACAGCGCCCACCTGGTGGTGAACAGAGCCGGCTCATCCGCATGGGTGTTGTGCAAGAGGAATTGACGCGAATCCAGACCGGAGATGGTGTCGTCGAGCTGCTTTATGTCAGTTCCTCCGCTGGCCGATTCGAGGGCCTCGAGGATCCGTGCTTTGTCTCGTTCGGTCTGGAGGCGCCCGATGCACCAGGTGCCGGCGTTCGACATGGCTTTGTAGTCGAGGTCAACCGGATTCTGCGTGGACAGCAGCATTCCAACCCCAAACGCGCGTGCCTGTTTGAGCATGGTCAGGATTGGCTTTTTGGCCGGTGGCGAGGCGGTGGGGGGAACGAAGCCGAAGACCTCGTCCATGTAGACCATTGCCCGCAGATCCCCTGTGCCCTGCTGGGTGCGCATCCAAGTCACAACCTTTGACAGCAGCAAGGTGACGATGAACTGGCGTTCCTCGTCTGATAGATGCGCCAGATAGACGATGGCGGCCTGGGGTTTGCCGTCGGCATCCCAGAGCATGTTGCCAATGTCGAGCGGCCGGCCCTCCATCCATGAAGCAAACGATGGCGACGCCATCAGCCCGTTGAGCTTCATGGCCAGCGCCATTCGATCCTTTTCCGGGAAGAACGAGTCAACTTCGAACACTCCGAGCTTGCGTATGGGAGGGCGCTGGATCTGGCCGAGAAGTGTGGCCATGTCGAGGCCGATTCCTTGCCGCCATGAGTGCTCGATGAGGTTCGAGAGAAGGATGTGCTGGCGTGAGGAAATCGGGTCGACGTCCTCGCCGGCGAGGCCGAGTAGTCCTGAGACGAAACCCTGAATCTCGTCGCGCAGGGTTTCGGCGTCGTCTTCCCAGCTCAACTCGGGCACCGCGAGAGAACCAACGATGTTGACGCCCTCGCCGGCGCTCGAACCCGGCGTGTAGACCGTGAAGCCGGCTGCGTCTTTCAACGCCGCGATTCGACTGCCGTCCTGGTCCCACCAGCCGAGGCCCTTCTTCCACAATTCGGCCTTCTCGAGGGCCAGCTCCGGGCGGGTCTTGTTCTCTTTGCGGGCCTCGCCGTCGTCAACCCATGGTTCAAAATCCTCAGGCAGAAGGTCGGGGAAGGTGAGTAACAGGTTGGTCATGTCTCCTTTGGGATCGATGACCAGGGTGGGGATCCCCGAAAGGAGGGCCTCTTCGAGGTAGATGATCCCGAGGCCGGTCTTTCCCGAGCCGGTCATCCCAACGATGACCCCGTGCGTCGTGAGATCGCCCGGGTCGTAGTCGACGAGGGTTTCTGTCCGATCGCCGCTCTTGGCGTCGATCTCCCCTCCCAAGTAGAAGCCTTCGGTTGTCATCTCTGTGTGGTCCTCGCTAGCGCCAATTGGGAGCCCAATTGTAGAGAGGACAGGAGACGGGAGAGAGTCGAGGGGGAGTAGGAGTTGCCAGTTGCCAATTAGCAGTTGAGTGACCTGCTGGTAACTGATAACTGGTAACTCTCAACTTCTAAGACCTCTCTCCTCACTCCTCACTCTTCATTCCTGTCCACACGCGTTCTCCTTTTGTTAATCCCCACGTAATCCCGTCGTCAGATCTGTGCGATTAGCTGTTGTTGACCGCAGATCTGAAAGGGGATCCCATGGTTCAACGAGTAATAGCGCTCAGCTCAGCCGCGCTGCTCGCAGTCGCGATGCTGGTCACTACTGCTTCCGCAAACACGGATGACTACAACGTCTCGACCTACGAAGTCACGATCACCAATCTGGCAACGGCACAGCCGGTGTCGCCGCCGGTTGCAGTGACCCACCGCAAGTCTGTGCGCCTCTTCAAAGAGGGCAAGGCCGCATCAGAGGCAATCGAGGCGATTGCTGAGAATGGCGACCAAAGCGTCGCCGTTGGTGCTCTCACCGGGGCGGCCAAAGTGACCGACGTGGTCGACCTAGGAGCGCCGTTGACGCCCGCGGGCGTCGAGATCGGTGACTTCACCGACTCGATTACCTTCAACATCGATGCACGTCGTGGCGATCGGCTTTCGCTGGCCGGCATGCTGATCTGCACCAACGATGGTTTCATCGGTGCAGACTCGATCAAGCTCCCCAAGGCGGGCAACGGCACCGTGACTCACTACTTGGGCGCATATGACGCAGGGACCGAAGACAACACCGAGCTGAGCGAAGACATCGTCGACCCATGCAGCTTGCTGGGACCGGCTGAGCTCGATGGCGATCCTGACGGCAACAACAACGACAGCGTTGACACCGATGGCTATGTCGAAATGCACGAAGGTGTGTCTGGATCGGTCGGCGACCTCTTGCCGGCGCATGACTGGGATGCCCCTGTGGCCATGATCGAGATCACCAAGGTAGGGGCGGCTTCGAACGAGGCTGACTACAAGGTGACCCTGACGAACCTGGCTCCGGCTCAGCCGCTGTCGCCGCCGGTGGTGACGACGCACAGCCCGGCATGGAGCCTGCAACGGCTGGGA
Organism: bacterium; assembly: GCA_024226255.1. Classification (GTDB taxonomy): domain Bacteria; phylum Actinomycetota; class Acidimicrobiia; order Spongiisociales; family UBA5794; genus JAHEJX01. The sequence goes on from JAAELU010000160.1 coordinate 12,066, forward strand.
ACGCCGGCGTCAGCCCATATCGAGGCGATTGCCGAGAATGGCGACCAGAGTGGCGCCGTGGCGCATCTCTCAGGTATGCGGAGAGTGACCGATGTCGTGGACGTCGGAAGACCTCTGACCCCGGCGGGAGCTGTCGTCGGCGATTTCACGGACAGCGTCGACTTCTCGATCTCGGCTCGCGCTCGGGACAATCTGTCGCTGGCAAGCATGCTGATCTGTACCAATGACGGCTTCGTTGGCGCCGACCGATTGGCGCTGCCGCACAGCGGATCGCTGACGTACTACCTGTTCGGCTATGACGCGGGAACAGAGGCCAATTCGGAGCTGAGCGGTGAGATTGTCGACGCATGCAGTGCTCCTGGACCTGTAGCCATCGGCGCCGATCCCGACGGGAACCGCAACGACGGTGATACTGACGGCATCGTTGTCCCGCATCCCGGCATCAGCGCGATTGGCGATCTCCTGGCCGCTCACGGTTGGGAAGGCCCGGTCGCGATGGTGACGATCAGCAAGTAATCGTTTCGGCACCGGTGGTTGAGGGGCGGGCGTGAGTCCGTCCCTCACCTCTTGGATGTGAGATGTGAGATGTGAGATGTGAGATGTGAGATGTGAGGAGGGCAGAGGCCAGAAGCTCCATGAGACGTGAGAAGCCGGTTACCAGCAGCAATCTGGCTGGTAACTGGTAACTGGCGACCAGCAAGCGGCCACTTCACCTTTCAGGGCGTCAGCGGGAGTTGGCGACTACTGCAGCGACTGCGGCATCGACCGTCGCCACATGAGTGATCAGCTCTGCCATACCGTTCACTTCGTCTGCGATTAGCCCGATCAGCCGGATCCACCGATCTCCCACGGTGATCACTGGGCGCGGCCGCCGGTTTCCGAGAGTCTCCACGTGCGAGGCATTCCACGCAACCATCAGCTCGGTCAGTGTTCCGATGCTTCCCGGTAGGGATATGGTGGCGACGGAGTGGTCGACCAGTTGGCCGATTCGCAGCGAGAGTGTCGGCTGAGGCGACTCGATGTGCGCCCACTCGTTGGCTCCACTTCTCATCGGAAACAGGTCAGGCGCGGTGGCGGCGATCACGGTGCCTCCAGCACCTGCCGCCCCTCGCGACACCGCCTCCATCAACCCGGCGTATCCACCGGTGGCGACTCGGAAGCCTGCCTGTGCAAGAAGCTGCCCGCAGCGCATTGCCTGGACGTAGTCGGGCTCGTCGGGTTGCGTCTGGGAAGACCCGAATACTGCTACCACGTCGGCTGACATGTCGCCGGGCATCAATCGTACTGCTGAACGCGGTTCTGCTGGCGATCAACCACGGTACCGACGGCGCGTACACCGCTGAGCAGCGAGGCCGCCAGGAGGCCGTACCCGATGATGCTCACTGCGTTGGCGTCGATGGCGTTCTCGAACGTCTCCGAGCTCATGAACAACCAGGCAAAGATGATCACACCGAATGCGATGATGGCCAGAAGTGCAAACCCGAAGCTCCACCAATTCGGCTTGCCCTTGCGCCACTGCGGGTCGTCCTTGGTGAACACATCGGACCCCTTCCATGCCAGCTCCAGGTGTTGCCATAGAACGAAGATATTGGCTCCCGGGATGACCCACATCCACAGTGCGGTCTCGGGTACGGATTTGTCGAACACCAAGATGTTGCGCAGCACCCGGCGAGCCCACAAGACCGCGGCGACGTACGCAACGAGCAGTGCCCCAATGAGCAGCGGGCGCATCCAGGTGTTGATAATGGATTGAGCCGATTCGACTCTCACGAGGCTCTCGCCAGTTGTGGCATACCCATCGAGGCGGTTATTGAGAACGGTGAATGCCACGATCATCGCCACTGCCAATCCGGCGGCGACCAACATGGTCAGCTGCACTCCCTGACCTACGAGACCTGGGTTGGAGAACGTGCGGCCGTCAATGGGAGGCAGATCGTCGGTGACTGTGGTTGGTGTTGTCGACAATTCAACACGGCGACGTTCCGCCACGGGCTCTGGCGACCACTCGTCCGGCGGCGACCCAAGTGGTCGCGGAATGGCGGTCCTGGACTGCTCGTGAGGAGCTCCAATCGGCTTCGGAATCCGGGGTCGGATCGTTGGCGAGGCGGTGTCTGCCGCCGGCTCCGGAATGTGTATCTCTGGCTCCGGCTTTGCCGGCGGGATGATTACGGCCGGGGGTTCGGGAGCTGCCGCCATGGTTTCGCCGGCAAATGGATCGACTGGGGCCGACGGAGTGGCGTCAACGTCGATCACGGCTTCACTGGCCGGGATGTCCGCAGGCAGCTCCCCACTCGGTGCGGATACTGCGGGCTCGACAAATTCGGTTGTTGGCGAGTCGAGTCGAGGAGCCGGAGGTGCTTCGGTGCCGGCGCGGCTCGCGGCGATCTCTTCGTCGTCACCAAAGGACGGCTCCGCCGGTGGAGCCGGTGGGGCTGTCAGCATGTCGAGAGCACCTCCAACGGGCGCCTCGGAGGGTATGGGAGGTGGCTCCACTTGCTCGGCCGGCTCAGCGGAGGCCGGTTCGAAGCTGACCTTTGGCGCCGATACCGTGGGTTCGGTGGCGGCAACCTTCTCCGGTGGAACTTCAGTGACCGGTGCCTCTGGCGTTTCGGCCGGCTCAGCGGAGGCCGGTTCGAAGCTGACCTTTGGCGCCGATACCGTGGGTTCGGTGGCGGCAACCTTCTCTGGTGGAACTTCAGTGACCGGTGCCTCTGGCGTTTCGGCCGGCGTCACAATGTCGGCAGAAGGTTCAGGGATAGGCGTAGCTGAGGCGGTTGGCGGAGCCGCCGGTGGGCTTGGGGTCAGCGACTCCGGCTCAGCCGCTGGGCTCTCGGCCGGAGCTGCAATGAGATCGGCTACCTCGTCAGACGACAGGCCTCCCGAATCCACAGGAGATGCGGTGTCTGTTCCGGTTCCACAATTCGGGCAGAATCTCCAGCCATCGGCGAGCGCGGTCGAACAGTTGCTGCATTGGGCCGTTTTGGCCGCGGCCTCCAGGTTTTCGAGCGCGGTGCCGCAGCGTCTGCAGAAACGCCAGGTCGGCTCGGATTCGGTGCCGCAGTGAATACAGTGATTGATGTTCAAACCAGGGGCAACGATACCCGGGTTGTTGCGGATTTCGAGTGACCCAATGAGTGGTGGCACTGGATTTGCGCAGTCTCCGGTACCATCGCAGCCATGACTTGGCGTACCCGCCGCATGATGCGGCGCAGCAGGCCGCACGTGTCCGAATCTCGGGTGCTCGGCGGCACTATCTCGATACTCTGGTCCGCAATAGCGCTGGCCACTCTGGTCTTGCTGGCTATTGCCCTGTTTCTGTACCTGCCGGGCACCAACGGGATCGAGAATCCGGTCGTCCAACTCCCCTGAGGCGCGCCCCTCTTCATGAGGGGCCTTGTGGAAGGGGCGAGGCCGTCAGCCGGGACATGGCCGTGTAGGCCAAATCCCTGGGCGCTCAACCGGTCAACGTTGCCCGAGTCCGCAGAGTTCCCGTGGCAGTACGAGTCGGCGGCTACTCCGAAACGTCTTTGGGAGCTTCCGTGTCGGTTTGAGTTGTCGAGCCAGACCGCACACAAACCAACCGGACATCCTCAGTCCTCATCGAGTCGAGGTTGACTCCCTGATCGACGCGGAACTCGAGGTGGCCATCCCGGCAGCCCTTTCTGACAACCTCATCGCGCCAAAACACACGAAGTTTGAGGGACACGTTGAGGTCCTCGCCACCGGGTATTTCGTTGACACCGGTCGCGGCTGCCTCCTCGTCGACGAGATCCTGAATGGTGGGTCGAGGCTTGGCGGGCGTTATTTCTGCCAACACCTTCTTGTTGCCCATCGCCGGCAATGGGACCGACCCGCCGTCCTGCTCTGCGGCCATCATCTCGTGCATCCGCCGTTTCGTCCGCCGCGATAGTGTGACCATGACGGCGACGACCACGGCGAGGGTCGCGAATCCGATTGCTGCTTGTGCCATGGTTGAGGTCCTCCCGACCTTCTACGCTGAGCGAGTTATCTCGAGTATTTCGAGTGCGTTGTCACCCTCGACCCCGACCTCGACGGGTGCTCCGGGCGGAATCTCAGCGGATTTGGAAGATATATCGACGGGTTCGCCCTCAACCTCAAGAGTTCCTGAGCCGGCTGCGACAATCCAGGTACGGGGTCGATCAGACGCCGCGAGGTGGATATGGCCGGCCGAGTTGGGTTCGACAGTTATGTGGCGCAGAATGAAGGGTCCCGTGTCGATTAGGACTTCGGTGCTTCCCCAAGGCTCGGCGACGCTGCGATGGCTCTCCGCCTCCGTGCGCTGTCGATCGCGCAGCAGCTCGACCATCGCTTTGACATCTTGAGAACGTTCTCGCGACGCCACCATCACGGCATCGGATGTCTCGACCACGACGAGATTCTCGACTCCGATAGCGGCGACGAGTCGACTCTCGGAGCGCAGATACGATCCAGTGACATCGACCGCCGCCACGTCACCGACGAATACGTTGTCGGCGCTTTCTACTGCGGCCAGCTCCCACACCGCCGACCACGAGCCGACATCGGACCATCCCGCGTCGAGCGGCACAACGACCGCTGAATCGGTGTGTTCCATGACTGCGAAGTCAATCGAGTCGCTCGGCGACGAAGCAAACGCCGTCGCGTCGAGCACGATGCCTTGGGAGCGGTCAGCTTCGTCGACCGCGGTTTGGACTGCAGCGGTCATTTCCGGAGCGAATTTGGTCAGCTCCTCGATGTAACGAGAGACCCGAAAGAGGAACATTCCGGAGTTCCACAGGTAGTTGCCGGCGGCGATGTAGTCCTGAGCAGTGGCGTAGTCGGGTTTCTCCACAAACTTGGCAACCTCTGCCACCGTATCGCCGATTCGATCACCGATCTCGATGTACCCGTATCCGGTTTCGGGGTAGTTGGGGACAATGCCGAATGTCGCCAGCTTCCCCGAAGCGCTCAGTTCCACGGCCGCCACCACCGCCGAGTGGAAGGCCGATTCGTCCCGCATGACGTGGTCGGCCGGCAACAACAACATGAGAGCGTCGGGGTTGCGTTCGGCAATGAGCAAGGCGGCTGCGGCGGCGGCCGGCGCCGTGTTGCGCCCAACCGGTTCGAGGATCACGTTGTCCGGCAGGAATCCCGCAGCGAACAGTTCCTTGGCAACGAGGCTCTGGTGGTCGGCATTGCAGACGACCCATGGATCCACCATGTCGGGGATGCCGTCGAGCCGATCGAATGTGGCGCGCAGCATCGTGCGTTCGTCGACCATTGCCAGCAATTGTTTGGGCTGTTTGGGCCGCGACAACGGCCACAGCCGCGTGCCGCTGCCGCCAGAGAGAATCACGGGAACAATCAAAGAAGGGCCTCCATGGCAAAGGACAGTATCAAGTATCACCCGTGGTAGAGCGGCACCCATGGCCGGGCGACGATGCCGAGCTGCTCTTCGAGCTTCATCTCGGACTCCTGGCGGCTCGGGTTGGCCCCCTCGATGCGGAGCGCGGCTTCCAGCGTCTGTGCAGTCTCGTAGTCCGATGCAGCCGTGCGCGAAAAGGCGAGGCTGGCGTCGATGTGATCACAAGCCTTGCCGTGGAGGCCCATGGCAGCCAGAGCGTATGCGGCCAGCCGATGCAGCGACGCCCGGGAAACCTCAGTTCCCTCGGCTTCCTCGTTGGCCTCGATGGTGGTGGTTGCCAGGTCGAGGGCCTCTTGGGGCCGCTTGGCAAAGATGAACCACTCACACCGGCGAATGATCTCCTCTAGGACATATCGGTCAGAGAGAACCGGCTATGGCGCATGACGGCCTGCTGTCTGCGGCTGAGGATGCCGCCGGCACGCAGGCTGATCTGTATGACACCACTGATGCAGCCAATCAAGCAGCGGGCATCTTCACGGGAGCCATCCTGTTCTCGATGGGCTGTCACTCCGGATTGAACGTCTCCGACGTGCAGGTCGGGGCCACCCCGGACTGGGCGCAGGAGTTCTCCGAGCTGGGCGCGGTGTACGCCGCCGAGACCGGTTTCGGATACGGCGACACCGAGTTCCTCGCCTACGGCGAAGAGCTGATGCGCCAGTTCGCCTTCCGTCTCAACGGTACGGCGACAATTGGCCAAGCGATGGGATTCGCCAAGCAATACCACGCCGCCAACTTGTCGCAGTACTCGCCGTACGACGAGAAGGTCATCATGGAGACCGTCGTCTACGGCCTGCCGTTCTACTCGGTCGGTGAGGCGGCAGTGCCACCACCGGCTCCGGTCGTTCCACCGGCCGGAACGGACGCGCCGACCGGTCTGCCGGTTCTGACCACCAGCTTTGACTATGGCGACGGCACTCCTGGAGCCGACGGGCAGTTCGATCTCGTCACCGGATCCGATAGAGGAGACTTCTACACGGCCGACGGCGAGGCTCAGGTGACGGCCTTCAACCCGATCCAGCCAAAGGCCATGGAAGATGTCACACAGCCGGGTCTGACGGGAACCGGCGTGTTCATTTCCGAGCTGACATCGGTTGACAAGCCAGGCTTCGATCCGGTGTTCTCGCGCCCGACGGTGGACCTGGCGGACCGTGAGCCTGAGTTGAGCCTGCCGGGGACGTTCCCGATCGTCCTGCCGGGGATCAACAGCTTCGTTGATCGCACCGGCGATCGTGATCAACTGGTTGTGGTGCTCGGTCAGTTCACCGACACCGATGGAATCGGTGAGGAGGGCGTCGAGCGGCTGTTCACTCATGTCGAGGCCAACGTCCTCTATGGCGATCCGGCGGATCAGTTGCTGCCGACCATCCGCTCGGTCAAGGCAACCGACACCGGTGCCGGAGGCTTCCTCAGCTTCGACGTGGACGCCTTCGACCTCGACGGATCGAGCGCAACTGCGACTGACGTTGAGCGGGTCTATGTGCTGTACAAGCTGGTCAACGTCGACGGCGTGTGGTCCCAACTCGACCTGACCAAGGTCAGCAGCCATCCCGACGCCAGTTGGGTGGGAACGGTTTCAAGTCTCGGCGCCAAGGTCGAGTTCATCGTCCAGGCCATCGACAGCAGTGGTCTCGTGGCGGTGCACTCCAACAAGACTGCCGGCAACGAGTCGGTTGAGGCCCCAGCGCCGCAGCCCGGCGGCCTCGACATCGTGGTCGCTGGCGGCCCTGTCGATCCGGTTTACACGACCGACCCGGTCCTGATCGACATCATCGGCGGCGACGAGAACGATCCGATCGAAGTTGATGTAGACGGTGAGGGATTCGAGCCGTACGACGGCACGCCGATTCCAGTCAGTGGCGAGGGCCCCCACACCGTCACTGTGACCGATGGAACTGAGGAGGACTCGGTCACGTTCATCATCGACACGATGGCGCCCGACATCTTCATCTCGAGTCCGGTTGACGGTGCACTGTACGAGACAGGGAGTCTGGTCACGGCAAGCTATAGCTGCACTGACGCCGGCGTCGGAGTGGCCTCGTGCAATGGCAGCGTCGCTGATGGCGCCACCATTGACACCTCAGCGCCTGGCATCTACAGCGTGAGTGTCAGTTCCCAGGATGGACTGGGCAACTCGAGCGCGGCTTCTGCGACGTATGAGGTTGCTGATCCGTTGGTGCTGACCGTGGCGCCGACGCTCGTGCCCCAGCAGACGCCGGTCAACGGCACCGTCCAGTTCACTCCAGATCTCGGCCATGGTCACACGGCGACGTGGGACTGGGGTGATGGAAGTGTCGACGTCTGCACGGCATCGGACTGTCTCGATGCGGCTGGAGGGACGTCCTCCAGGAGCCACGTGTACGGCCAAGCCGGAGTGTTCCAGGTTGTCGTCACAGTGGTCCACGATGGCTCGGGTTCGCAGGTGGCTGAATCTGACTTCGTCGTTGTGTACGACTCCACCGGCCGGTTTGTCATTGGCAAGGGTGAGATCGAATCACCATTCGGTTCGTTCACTCCCCAAGACGAGGCGGATCCTGAGGTCACCGGGACGCTCGAGTTTGGGTTCACCGCCAAATACAAGAAGAACGGGACCATGAAGGGCAAAGCCGGCGTAGAGCTCGAAACAGAGGACATGAGTTTCGAGTTCGAATCGACCGACCTCGAGTGGCTCGTTTCCAGTGGCGCTAAGGCATGGGTCAAGGGCGTTGGTGAGATTGAGGACTGGGCCGGGGAATTCGAGTTCCTGATTCAGGCGATCGACGCCCAGGAGGACTCGGGTGACGCGTTCGACAAGGACACGTTCAGAATTCGAATCTGGCAGGACGACGGATCGGCTGAGGGCCGGGTTGTGTACGACAGTGGCTACTTCGCGCCTCTGGATGATCCGGCGCTGGGCACCACCGAGCTCGCCTGGGGCAAGATCAAGATCAAGGATCGAGGTTGGATCCCGAGGTAAAGCGTCGCATTCGTCGGATTCGTCTCCGGCGTTTGGTAGCTTGAGCCAAGTGGATGTCACGTACGAAGTGGGGGAGCTGGCGACTGAGATTGCCCGGGTCCTCGGCCGCGCCTTTCCAGATCAGATCTGGGTCAAAGGTCAGATCCGCAACCTGAGTCGCGCCCAGAGCGGGCACGTCTACTTCTCCCTGATTGACGCCGCCGAGGTCGGAGACAGTGCAGCCGCCCAGCTGCCCGTAACCCTCTTCGCCTCAGACAAGGATGCCGTCAACCAGGCGTTGATCAGGGCTGGCGCCGGGCGTATGGACGATGGGGTCGAAGTGAGGATCCGCGGCCACGTGCAGCACTTTCCAGCCCGTGGCGTTGTCCAGCTCCGGATGACATGGATCGACACCGACTTCACTCTGGGCCGGTTGGCGGCGGCGCGAGCAGCGCTTCTCAAGCGCCTCGAGGCGGCGGGTCACCTGGAACGCAATCGAGCGATTCCGTTTCCCCCACTGCCGCTGCAGGTGGGCTTGGTCACTTCGCTCGGTAGCGCCGCCCACGCCGACTTCATGGAAACGCTCCGTGCCTCGGGCTGGGCCTTCCGGGTGTCCGAAGTCGACGCCAGGGTGCAGGGACCGGAGGCGCCCGATTCGATAGCCCGGTCAATCGCGACCCTGCAGGGTCGCGTCGAGGTGATTGTGGTGATTCGCGGGGGAGGCTCGGCGCTGGATCTGGCAGCGTTCGATTCCGAAACCGTGGCGGTCGCCATTGCCACGAGCGGAGTTCCTGTCATCACTGGCATCGGCCACGAGATCGACAATCCGGTTGCCGGCGATGTTGCCCACGTCGCGGCCAAGACGCCCACGGCAGCGGCCCAGCTCCTCGTGGATCGTGTCTCTGATGCGGCCCGACGGCTCGACGCGGCTGCCGCCACAGTTGGGCACCACGCCCGGCGGGGCCTCCGCGTCGCGGGGCGCGAACTCGACCGCAGAGCGGCGGCCACCGCTGGAGTCTCTCGGTTGGTTGTCCGAGCCGCCAGCGCCCAACTCGGAAGATCAGCCATCCGTATCGCACGAGCGAGTCAGTTGGCCGTGCGTCGTCGTTCCGAATCGCTCGACCTGGCTTCAACCAGGTTGGTGCCGGCGGCAAACAGATTCGTTGCGACCGCTACTGATCGATTGGACGGTCTGGAGGTTCGTGTCAACAGTCTCGATCCCCGGCGGTTGCTCGAACGCGGTTGGTCGGTCACGAGAAATGGCGCGGGTGCCGTGGTTCGTTCACCGTCCGCTGCCCCAGTGGGTTCGGAGCTGCGCACTACGGTGGCCGAGGGTGAGATCGTCAGTCGGGTAGAGGAGAACTAGTGGAGGATTCGAGCCAGCCGGCGAGCTACGCGGCCGCAGTGGAGGAATTGGACGACATCCTCGCCGCCATCGAGCGGGACGAGGTCGACGTCGACGTGTTGTCACAGAAGGTTGGCCGAGCCGTAACGCTGGTCCAATACTGCCGGGAACGTATCGCAGCCGCCGAAGTCGAAGTGGAGCGGGTGGTAGCCGAGCTCACCATCGACGATGAGGCAGACGTCTAGCGCTCACCGCATTCTCGTAGCTCGCGAATTGCCGCCGAGGCTATCGATGGGGGACTACATTCCAGGAATGGACGACACCACTCGCTTGACCGATATCGGGTCGATAACGCTTCGAGCCGATGGCATCCTGTACGTCGTCTTCGACTTCGATGGCGTCATGACCGAGGAACTGGCTAGTGAGTATCTTGCGGTCCGCAACGGACTCGTCGGCGACACCTCTCCGCCCGTCCTCCTCCATATCATCACGTTCCCTTATGTTGAACGATCCCTCAGGGTGTTCCTTCTCGCAGGGCTTCCTCATCCGCCATGTCGGGCGGTCGTGTCCGCCGACCCAACGTTCATCACTTTGTGGCGCACATATCAGATGGTCTCTGAGGTCGACATACCGTCCCGAGTCTTTGCGAATCTCGAATTGGCGGCAGATTGGCTTCACGAGCAGGTCGCCGAGTCCGAACGGAAGGGTGCGTAGCCCGGCTCACGATTGTGGCCCAAGCACCCGCAGCTAGCTAGCCGGCAGCGCGGCTCTGACTTCGGCAGTGACCTCGGCGAACGTTGCCGAGCGCAGTCTCATCGTCGGCTCCTCGGTACCGATTGTGACCAACACGTGGCCGAGGCGCCCACAGTCCATGCCGTGCGCCTCATGCGTCTCCGTTCCGTCGGCTGAAGACCACAGCGAGTGGATGCGCCAACTCGCCACTCGAGCAGCCAGCGCGGCGACCACGGACTCGGCGTCGACGGGATCGACTCCGGCGGCAACCAGCTCTGCATTCGCGCCGGATTCATCATTGCTGTAGAGCCGGGCCTCCGCGCTGAGCATTGCTTCGGCCCGCAGCGTGACGTCCCGCGAGGTGTCTTGCGGAAGAGGCCGAAGGTGGATCAGCTGGAACAGATGGAAGGGCAGGAGCGCCGTACTGGCCAGTTTGAGCTCATAGAGGCCTCCCTCGACCCGGGTTCCAATCGTGGCACCGAGCGGCGTCGCCCAGATCGTCGATGCAGCAATGGATCCGAGCCGCATCCGTTCCACGCTGACCACAAGCCCTGGTTCGGCCACCGTCTCCAGCATGGCGTCGGCCATGGGATGGAGATTGCCGTCCCGTAGCAGCTCGCCTGCTTCGAGCCGGTCGAGTGCGGCGGTGGTTTCGGCGTCGGCGCCCACAGCTCCCGTCGTCTTGAGCTGCATGAGCAGTGGCATGTAGCTCCGGTTGATCCGGATCGTCTCGGCGCCGGTGTTGAGTGTCGCTGTCATCCGTGTCTCCTTAGAAGCCGAGCCAGCTCTTGCCGGTCTCGAAGAGGTCGCCGCCGGTGTCGATGAGGTTGCCACCAACGTCGGTGAGGTCGTCGATGCGGTCCCCCGTCCAGTCGCCGGCGTCATCGAGCCGATCGTTGCCCCAATCAACGGCCCGGCTGAGCTGGTCCAATCCGGATTCGCCGATGCCGACGAGGTCGTCGACTCGGTCGCCACCCCAATCGAAGGCGCGGCTGAGTTGGTCCAATCCCGATTCGCCGATACCGACTAGGTCGTCGACTCGGTGGCCACCCCAATCGAAGGCACGATCCCACTGGTTGGTGGTCCAGTCCCATCCCACATCCACCAATTCGCCGCCCTCGTTGTACAGCCACACGGCGCCGTCCTCGATGCCTGCGGAGACATCTCCCCAGAACTCGGTGATCTCGTCCCAATGGTCTACGACCTCGGCGCCGAGCCAGACGATGCCGGTCACGATCACGACCCCGCCCGTTATGGGATTGGGAGCGATCAAGAAAGCGGTTGTCGAAGCACTGAACCCAAGCCTTGCCACGTCGGCCACGTAGCCGGCGCCTTCCCTCTCGAATGCGTCGATCGGATTGCCGTGATTCCAGACAACAATCCCATCGGACACCGTGCTGTAGGCGGTGAGGCCAATACTCGCTCGGGAGCCGAATGTCTGAACCGCCGGGTTGCTGATCCAGGCGAAGTATTGAGTGTTGGCCAGAGCCCGCGGAACGAAACCGTTGAGAATGTGAGGTACGGGACCCCGACCACGTATGGCTTTGACCACTCGATTGACGTAGAGCCCGCCGGCCACCCAGCGGCCCTGTGGGAACCCGCCGTCGTCACGGCCGTTCCAGACGCCGAGGCCACCCCGTACCCAGTCTTCGATTTCATCCCAAGGCACATCGGTGTCGCCCAATCGACCAAGCGGATTGCCTATGGGGAAACCAGGCCGAAGCGGTCCCGGCCAGGGGAGCGGGTTGGTGAATTGCTGCCACGGGCCACTGATCAGTGGCGGTCCGAAGATGGCCACCCCTTGGGCGGCAACAACTGCATCGGTCCGAATACGGAGTTCGCCGGCGGCAGTGCGGGCCCAGAACGAAGTCGTTGACATTGACGTGCCGACGCGATCGGCGACCGCCCACCGCCGGTTCCGGGCGAGGTGGTCATATGCCCGGCCGGCCTGCATATCAATGTCGGCTGCCGCCCAGTCGAGGTGCAGCGCCAGATCATTCAGGGCTGGAGGATCGATGCCGCAGAATGCACCGCTCACGATGCAGCCTCAGCGTCAATCGCCGGCGGGCCCGGGAGCAGTTCGGACACCGCGAGACCAGAGCCTTGCCCGGCAAGGCGCAGGGCGTATTGCAGGGTGGAAGCGGAGCCGCCCATCTCCTGGGCGTCAACTGTCGCCAGGATCGATCCGTCGGGATACAGGCCGATCCCGGTGATGACAACCGCCGTGTAGGGAGGTGGTGATATTGCTGACAGTCCACTGTCGGCGGTGACGTACCGGCTGATATCGCGGCCGTCCGTGAGGAGGGCCTCGAGGAAATCGCCGACGAGTGCAGCTTGGACGTCGGTGACCTCGGCATCGGCTGTATGTAGGGACCGTGGGGGTCCGGCCCGGGCCGCCGGCCCGGCGACCCGCGCCGGTAGGGAAGTGGCAACCAGGCGACCACCATCGTCGACGACGCCCACTTGATAAAACTGCAGGCCAACAGGGCGGTAGCCGCCGTCATCGAGGGCCAGAACATCCGCGGCCACGAGCACGGACCAATACCCATTGCCAGCCGGATCGACCGCCATTGCGGCGGTTCTCGTGACGTAGTGAGCGGCGGCCGTCATTGCTTCTGTCGAAGGAGGCGAAGGAAGGAACTCCTCGAGCGAGTTGCCGGCATCGGTCAGGTATGCCGCCACGTACATCTCAGCAAAGCCGGTGACACCGCTGGGCACGCCGATCACCTCGCCGGTGGTCCCGGCACCTATTGGAACCGAGTCTGTCGGCCGCAGAAACCAGTAGGACAGTCCGCCGGCGACCAGAAGGCCCGCCAGGCCCAGGATCCACCACACGCCCTTGGAACGCCGCTCGGTCACGTCTGGCACCGGTTCCGCAGCGGCGGCACGTAGTGGCGGCTCTGGGGCGAGCTCCAAGAAGTCGTCGAGGTCGGCAACCGGCCTTCCCATCGAGTTGCTCATGTTTCTCCTCCCTGAACGATCGGCGGCAGAACGATTTGCTCTCCCGGATAGATGAGGTTGGGATCGTTGGACTGCAGCGTCGGGGTGTTGAGCTCGATGACTTGGCGCCAGTAGACCGATACTTCGGCCGCCTCCACTTCACGATCGGGGAACGCAGCCCGCAAATGTGACTGGGAAATCGTCCACAAATTGTCACCCTTGATGACCTGGTAGCTGACTTCGCCGAGGGTCTCGGATGTTTGAGCTCCGATGACAACGCCGCCTGCCGGGCGCGGGGTGTAGCCGGCGCCTTCGACACCCGGGGGAGTGATCAGAGTCGGATCAATCAGTGGGGGGCTCACGGGCGTCGGAACACCCTGTTCCGAGATCTGAAAGATGACCGGTTCCGTCGTGGGCGGGGGTTCGTTGGCCAGAGCCGGGGCGATGGGTGACGCGAGCACCGCGGTCGTGACTGTGATCGCGATGGCCCTGTCGATCACACGGCGGATCGGCGGCAGTGTTGCCCACGCCGTGGCCGCAATCAATTTGGGCAAACGCAGGGCTCGAGCCAGTGCATACGCGACCGTGGACAGGGTTATCCAGTAGGCCACCACCAGGGCGATGGAGCGAAGGGATGCTGCAACCACGTCTTCGATCGGGGCGACCTCGAGCCATGTCTGTACGGAACTCCAGGGCACCGACATCCAACCGAGCGAGCCAAGTCGATGCAGCGCCACAATCGTGGCGGCTTCGAAGCCAATCAGAGCGGCCGCTGTCGCGGTTCTTGGGAGTCCATGCATTGCGAAATCACCATAACTTTTGTTGATGGTGGTTGTCAACTACAAAACGGTACAAACATCTCTTGACAATCGTTAAGCAACGTTGATAGGGTCCAGGCAAGCAGGAGGCGCAAGGGCCTCCTCCACCGAAAGGACGCCCAATGGCAAACGGAATGTTTGGCGCAAACCTGGCGGATCTCGAGGGCCTCAAGGGCTTGTTCGAGACCAAGGCCGGAGAGGTGAGCCAGCTCACATCCACTCTGAACAACCGGGTTCAGCCTGGCGCTACGGCATGGTCCGGCCCAGGAGCGGACAAGTTCCGCACCGCTTGGTCCAGCGACTTTCAGCCCGCAATGGTCAAGCTCGAGAGCGCGCTCAACGAGGCCGCGGTTGCGGTTGGCAAGTACCGGCAGAACATCGAAGCCGCTACCCGCTGAGCGGACGGCATTGAGGCGACTCCATGACTCCGTACGAAATGCGACAGCAGGCATACCGCTACCGCAGAGAGGCGAATGTTCTCGAGGAGTCGGCGCAAGTCTTGCGGTCAGTCGCCGCGTCGGTCCGCGGGCTCCTGTCAGGCATCGCCGGGATCTCCCGGATGGTCTGGCAGGGGCCGGCGGCAACCGAGTTCGAACAGGAGGCCGACGCGCAGAGCCGCAACCTCGACGGCCAGGCCGATGAGATCTCCGGAGAAGCTGCCGGCTTCGACAGCAAGGCGTCATCGCTGCGCTCTGATGCCAATTGGTTGATCCACGAGGCAACTCGCATCGAGGCTGCTCAAGCGGCTGCGGCGGCGGCACCCGCCCCCGAACAGCCCTCGACCGCGTCCTGAGGTAACTGATGATGGCGCCGCTCCAAACCGAGATAGTCGTGGTAGAGGGTGGCGCCGAGTACGAGATCGTGGTGTCGTTGGCCGACTCGGCCACGTCGGTCGGTAGCTTCGTCCAGTCAGTCGTCGGGTTCGCGCCGCCCCAGGTTGTGGTCGACGGATTCCCGGTCGCCAACGAAGCTGCCGTCGGCGACGTATTCCTCAACCGGGGATCGCGTCTCGAGGTGATCGAGAACCCTCGCTCGGCGCCGGTTTGTGCTCTTGTTGGACTCTCGGGCAGAACCGGTGCCGAAGTGACCTTTCTCGCACCCGGTGTTCACGATTTTGGTTCCCTCGACGTCGGCGTACAGGTGCCCAGCATGCAGGGGGGAGCTGTGTGTCTGTACGTCGACGTGGATGGAACCGCCAGGCTCGATCCCGGCGCCAACGCGGTCACCGTCGACGGCGCCTCGATCGGGTCAATCGCCAGGCTTCGGCCCGGAGCTGAGATCCACTTGGACGGGCAGCGGTACCGGTTCATCGGGGCATCCCAACACGTTGGACAAGGTCGGATCTCCTTCAACCGACCGCCGCGCTCCGAGTTCCCGGCCGGCCTGCCGGTGCTCGTGGCGCCAAGCGCCCCGCCCGCCGCTCAGAAGCCGATGCGGTTTGGTTGGGGGGCTCTGGTCATTCCCGTCCTGATGGGCGGGATCATGGCCCTCGTTTGGAGCCCGATGATGGCGATCTTTGCGGTATTCAGCCCGGCGATGATGCTGGCCAACTGGTACGAGGACAAGAGGCGAGCTCGCCAATCAAACCAGGAGGCCGATGCCGAAGTAGCCGAGGCGATGATCGACTTTGGCAACCGATTCCAAGCTTTGCACGCCGCCGCGGGAACTCTTGCATGGCGGGCCACGCCGGGGCCGGCCCAGATCATCGAGCGGGTGGTGGGCAACGACAGCCGACTCTGGCAGCGACGCCATGATCATCCCGACTTCATGGAACTTGGACTCGGTATCGGCAGCCTGCCTTGGCAGCCCGAGATCATTCCTTCCGAGACCGACCGAGCTGACATGGCGAACGATCTCATCGCGGCGTACCCCGAGATCGCTTCTGTGCCTGTAGCGGCAAACCTGGCCAATGGTCGGGTGGTCGGCATCACCGGCCACCGAAGGCGCCAGATCGAGATGGCGCGCTGGCTGGTGGCTCAGGCAGCAGTTCACCACGGTCCGGCCGACATGGCACTCGCTGTCATCACCGACCATCCCGAGGAGTGGGACTGGGCCAAGTGGCTGCCTCACCTGCAGCAACACGGTGATAGCACCAGGCTGGCGGTCGCTGCTCCTGGTCAGGAGTCTGATGATCTGTTGGCTGCGTTGCTCGAGACCACCGATGGTGATGCGGCGGCCGGCCTGCGGGAGAACCAGTTGGGGTCAACGGTTCTGATCGTTGTCGATATCGAGGACGTCACCGCCGCAGCCGCCGCGACCGTGCGTCGAGCGCTGAGCGGCGAAGGGTCGGCGCGACGGTGTGGGATCGCGCTGGGGCGCACTGTTGAGGAACTCCCATCGTCGTGCTCAGACATCGTTCGGGTCGACCCGGCGGGATTGGCGTCTCTCGACAGGCCCAGCCGAGCCCAACGGATCGGCCCATTTTGTGCCTGGCGACTCGCCGCTCCGGCTGCAAGGCGAATAGCTCGCCACATCGGTCGATTCGTCGATCCCGAATTGCGGGGCGCAGACAGCAATCTCGCCGATGTCGTGCACCTGCTCGATCTCCTTGGCCTGTCCGACCGAACGTCCGACTCTGTTGTTCGGCGCTGGGATGCCGCCGGGCCCATCCCACGGTGCGCCGCCCCCATCGGAGCCACGTCCGAGGGCAATCTGGTGGTCGACTGGGTGGCCGATGGTCCCCACGGACTGCTGGCCGGAACGACCGGGGCGGGCAAGTCGGAACTTCTTCGGTCCTTGGTGGCCTCACTGGCAGCCTCGATCGATCCCGAACATCTCAACTTTGTCCTCATCGACTACAAGGGCGGCAGCGCGTTCGACGCCTGTGCCGGTCTGCCGCACACGGTCGGCATGGTCACCGACCTCGATGGTCACCTGGCACATCGGGCTCTCACCTGTCTGGAGGCCGAGCTGAAGTACCGGGAGGAGGTGCTGCGGTCGGCGGCCGCCAGCGACATCGATGAGTACCAGGCGCTTGATCGCGACGAGCCTCTGCCCCGATTGTTGGTCGTCATTGATGAGTTCGCCGCTCTGGCAAAGGAGTTGCCGGATTTTATGGCCGCGCTGGTCGACGTCGCTCAACGCGGCCGCAGTCTCGGAGTTCATCTTCTTCTGGCCACGCAGCGGCCCAATGGTGTCATCAACGACAACATCAGGGCCAATACCAACTTGCGACTGTCGTTGCGGGTACAGGACGTCGCCGATTCAATGGACGTTGTGGGGACGGCCGACGCCGCGGCGCTATCTCGCAGTCGGCCCGGCCGCGGCTATCTCCGCCGGGGTCCCGGCGATGTTGTCGCTTTCCAGTCGGCCCTCGTCACCGGCCACTCTGGTGGCGGAGGTTCTGCTCTCGCCGTGAAGCCATTCGCACTCGTAGCGCAGCCGGCGGCGTCTGGAGTCGCTGGTGAGGCGACTCCGTCCGGGAGTGATCTCGAGGTGCTCGTTGCGATGGTGAGCGAAGCCGCCTCCAAGGCCGGTATGCGGCCGGCCCGGCTGCCCTGGCCAGACCCGTTGCCCACCCAGCTATCGCTCGATGGCCTCTCCGAACTCGAGCCGTTGCAGACAGGGAGCGATGAGATCGTCATTGGCATGGCCGATGAGCCCCACCGCCAGCGGAGGCGGCCATTCACGTGGGACATCAGTTCGAACCTGTTGCTGTATGGGGTCCAGGGATCAGGAACTTCGACTGCCCTCATCAGTGCAATAACCGCGGCGTGTGCGGCTGAGACCGTTCAGGACCTGCATGCTTACGCCCTCGACTTCGATGACCAGAGCCTGAGCATCCTCGAGTCGCTGCCGCACGTTGGTGCCGTGGTTGGGGCCGGCGACCGTGACCGGCAGGTTCGCCTGTTGCGCTACCTGCAGGCTGAGGTGGTCGAACGTCGCGAGTTGGCGGCATCCGATCTCGACTCGCCGGCGACTCGACCTCGGATCGTCGTTGCGGTTGACAACTTTGCCGGCTTTCGGGCCGCCTTCGATGATCCCGCCGACATGGCTATCAAGGAATCCCTCGGCCGGCTAGTCGCCGACGGCCCTGGTGTGGGCATCGTTGTTTTGGCCACGGCCAAGCAGCCGATCGACATCCCAACCCAAGTTGCTTCGCTGGTCCCGGCCAAGCTCGTCATGCAGCTCGCCGACCGCTACGAATACACCGGCCTCGGAGTGTCCTTGAGTGAGACACCTGAGGTTGCGGGGCGTGCGTTCGAGTCGGGCACTTCGCTCGAAGTGCAGCTGTCACTCTGCGGCCCCGCCGATGTCGCCTCGGTAGCGGCCGCGACGGCGCCTCCACAGAGTGGCCTCGGGCCTTGGGCGATTGAGTTGCTACCGACCGAGGTGAAGATTCCCGACATCGTTGCCGGGGCCGAGATCTTCGACCTCGAATGGAGAGTTCCAGTTGCGATCGGCGATGATCGTCTCACCCCCGTCGGTTGGACGATGCGAGAGGGCGATCACGCGCTGATCAGTGGCCCGGCGCGTTCGGGTAAGAGCACCACGCTTGCCGCGGTTGCCGCTGTACTACGTTCGGCTCGCGACGACATTCGGATAACTGCCCTGGTGCCGCGGCGCAGCATCCTCGCCGACTGTCCCGATGTCGATCTGCTGATCGGCGACGTCGACCAGCTCGAGGCGGCGTTGGCGGCTTGTGGCGAGGATCAGCCCCATGCGATTCTCATCGATGATGCGGAGGCGATCGAGGACGCCAACGGGCAGCTGGCTGCATTAGTTGCCGACCGGCACCCGCATCGACACGTCTTTGCAGCCGGTGCCGGTGACGTACTGCGAGCGGCCTACGGTCACTGGACACAGAACGTGCGCCGCAGCCGCCTCGGGATCGCTCTCAAACCGAACATCTCCAGTGATGGCGACCTGTGGCAGACGAGCCTGCCACGGCGCGGCCCAGCCTTTTTCCCAGCGGGTCGCGGATACCTCGTCGCCGAGGGCCAAGCTGAACTGGCCCAGGTCGCTTGGCAATGACGTTCTACGGCATCGACCCGATCGGCCTGGCTGATCTAGGGAGGACGCTCGAACGCCATGCCGACACCATGACCGAAGCCGCGTCCCAGGCGATGGCTCCGCTCGAGCGGCACGGTCAAGGGCACCGGGCAGATCGGGTCGGCACCGACCTCACGCGAGCGGCCTGGACCCTGCGCAACTACGCAGGCGACTTCGGCTGGCGCATCGAAGCGGTTCTCCACCAAGATCGAGCGCCGGCAGTAATGCATCGCCCCGAGCATTTGCCGTTGAGCATGGCTCACCTGGCCGTCGCGATACCCGTTGGCTCAGGGCCGCCGATTGGGACCAAGTCGCTGGATCGCACCGAGGTTGCTCGACTGGCTGAGATGAGTCCGGCAGAAACGGCGGCCTACTTCATCGGCCAGACCGAGGACGAAATCAGCCCGCTGGTAGCTGCTGCCCCGGAGCTGATGACTGATCTGGACGGGGCACCGCCGTGGGCTCGGTACGTCGCCAGCGACATGCTCATCGGGCGCCGGCTGGCTGAGTTGGAGGACCAGGCGGCTGAGGCTAGGCAGTGGATTGACCGCAATGACCTCAAGGGGTTCCAGGAGACGATTATCAGGGCCCACCTCAACGTGGTCAACGGGGAAATCGCGGAGCTGGAACGTTGGCTGGAAGAGGACCGGCAGATTCTCCTGTTCGACCCCAATGGAGATGGCCGTGTCGTCGAGGTATTCGGTGACCTGGCCAACGCCGGCAACATCGGGATCGTGGTCCCCGGTATCACCAACGATCGATCCAACTTCAGCGATGGCGCGGGCGGGTTTCGCGCCAATGCCAAGAACATCCATACCAGGGCCGGCGAGCTGGGTGTTGACGATGTGGCGACTATTGCTTGGCTTGGGTACGACACTCCCGACGGCGCCGACGCAGTGCTCCGCCGGGCCGCCAATCAAGGCCATGGCGATCTCATCAACTTCGTCGGCGGAATGGACGCCCTCGGTGGACACCGTCACATCACGGTTATCGGCCACAGCTACGGATCGCTCGTGACCGGGATGGCGGCGGGGTCCGGTCTTGCAGCCAACGAAGTGGTGTTCGTTGGGAGCCCCGGGACCAGTCTCGAGTCCGCCGACGACGCCAAGCTCGAGCCGGGCGGTGTGGTGTGGGCGGGCCTGGCGCACGGCGACCCGATCGGCGCCGGCATCGATATCACCGAGTACATCACGCCGCAGCAGCAGTTCAGGCAGTCAATGGGCCGAATGCTTGACACTCTGGGCGGCGAGCTCGCCGTCAAAGAGCTCCACCATGGGACGAATCCAGCCCACGAGGACTTCGGCGCCCTCGAAATCCACACCGCCGGCTCCACGGGACACTCCGCCTACTTCAAGCCGGACACCGTGACCTTGGACAACCTGCTCTACATCATCGCCGGCATGGATGCTCGAGTCAGCATCGAAATCCCCGACGTCATAGAGATGGCACCCGGTCCGTTTGGCGAACCGTTGGGTGAGACCGCGTAGGCGGAAGCCGGGAACGCCTGCGGCGTTCCTTGGGACTTTGGCTAGCGCCAAACTCCAAACGTGTCCGCGGCGCTCATCGCGGCGGTGAATGTGCGCTGTAGCTAGATCGCGGCGGCGACTGTGCGATGCACCATGGCCGCGTGATGACTGTGCGATGACAGGTGCGTCGGGCCCGTTTGTCAGAGCCCGTCGTACAAAGCGGCGAGTGGCGGCGTAGACGTTGTCTCTCCCCCCGTCTGACTCCGCTTTGGGAGGCAGACGTTTGGGGGGAGTACCCGAGGAACGAGGGGGTGGGGGGCTGCGAAGGTAGTCGACAAGGAGAACGTTGCGTCCTGGTTCGAAGTGCGCGGGAGCCGCGAGCTCGCGGCGGTGGGGTATCCGCTGGCCGCAACACGGTGTTGTCGCGACTTCGCTTCCCCCTCCGCCTCGCAGAGCCTCGGCACCTCCCCCAAACGTTGCCCGCCCAAGGCGGCGTGCAACGGGGGAGGAGACGCGAAGGTAGTAGACATAGCGAACGTTGCGTCTGTCGCGAAGTAACTGTGAGCCGCGTACCCCGCGGCGGTTTGGTATCCGCCGGCGCGTAGTGAGGTGTTGTGCGGTATGCGGTCACGGGTTTCGTACTACGGATTCTTCCGAGCTGAGGCTCGCGCTAGCCGGGGGGTCCGGGTGAGCACTGTGGCTGCCACCGCATGAAGCCGTCGGGTTTATCGATCGGTACAGACAGTCGGAACGTTGGTGATTCGCTGCCCGTGATCGAAAACCCATCGGACCGCCAAACCTCGCCAAGGTCGGTCGATCCGTCTGCCGCCAGTGCGTAAACCCGACACGATGCGGGTGCGGTGCCGGAGTGATCAAAGACCTCCGTCACCAGGTCGAAGCACTCCACGTCTGCGGCGCCGCTAGGACAGTCGATCGGTTCGAGCCGAGCGGATGTGAAGAACGGCATTTCTACTTCGTCATCACTGGCGGAGCACCCCGCGGCGACGAGCATCAACGCCACAAGCGCCCCGAGCAGTCGTGATCGTGTGTTCTCCATTGGCAAAGCGTAGGTTGCAGCACTCGCAGTGCCTGCCACCTCTCACAGGATACGGAGTACGTAATACGTTCCTCCTAGATCAGCTTCCGATCATGAGCCCACCTTGTGAGCTCATGGCGGTTGGAGAGCTGCAGCTTGCGCAGCACGTTGGAGACGTGGTTCTCGACGGTCTTGGGCGAGATGAAGAGCTGTTCACCGATCTCGCGATAGGTGTAGCCGCGGGCGATGTGCTGGAGGACCTCACGTTCTCGTTTGGTGAGTT
Source organism: bacterium (assembly GCA_024226255.1). Taxonomy (GTDB): domain Bacteria; phylum Actinomycetota; class Acidimicrobiia; order Spongiisociales; family UBA5794; genus JAHEJX01. The sequence continues at coordinate 34,014 of JAAELU010000160.1, forward strand.
GATCGAGTTCGGGGTCGATGTCCTTGATGTCGATGGCGGCAAACGCGTCGAGGACAAATCCGGCCAGCTTGGGGGAGAAGACCGCGTCTCCTTCATGAACCCGGCGAATGGCGTCGGCCAGTTCTTGCGGGGAGATCGTTTTGGTGACATATCCCCGGGCCCCGGCGCGTACGGTGGCCACAACGTCCTGGGCGGCATCGGAAGCGGACAGGGCAAGGAATCTCATGTCGGGATTCGCCTCATGGACGCCCTCGATGACGGCGCGGCCCCCGCCGCCCGGCATGTGGACGTCGACAAGAACAAGGTCGGGCTCACGTTCGAGAATCATCTCGATCGCGGCCGGCACCTCGGATGCGTCACCGATGACGTCGATCTCAGCGGGAAGTTCGGCGCGAATCCCGGCTCGGAAGATGTCGTGGTCGTCGACGACAAAGACTCGGATGGCGTCACTCATCGGTACCTCCCTGGGCAGGCATAGTCAGCCGCACCTCGGTGCCTTGGCCCGGAGCGGAGGTGATGGTGGCTGATCCTCCATAGCGGTTCACCCGGCCCACAATAGAGTCGGCGATGCCGCGGCGATCGGGCGGAACGGTTGCGGTATCGAAGCCGACGCCACGATCCTTCACAAACAGAACAGTTGCCTGATCGCCGGCTTCGGCATACACGGAGATGGTGCTGACCCCGGCATGTTTGGCGGCATTGAGAGTCGCCTCGCGTCCGGCTCTAACCAGCGCGTCAACTCGCTCGTTCATGGGGGAGTCGCCGACGATCACACATTCGACGTGGGTCGAGGCCAGTTCATCCACCTCGGCCGCCATTGCGGTAACTGCTTCGCGAAACTCCGAAACAGAGCCCTCGTCGGCCCGGTACAGCCAGCTGCGCAGCTCGCGTTCTTGACTGCGGGCTAGGCCGCGTACCTGATCGGTCGCTGTGCTGTCACGCTGGATCAGCGCCAGGGTCTGCAGTACTGAGTCGTGGAGATGGGCGGCAACGTCGGCTCGTTCATCTGCTCTTGCTCTGGCAGCCTGCTCGGTGGCCAGTGCTTCCTCCGCGGCGACCCGGCGGGCGTCGTTTGAACGGAGAACCGAGGCGGCCCCTGCAGCCGCGGCCGCCGAGAACACGTATGTGATGACCGCTGACACCGAGTTGGGCTGGTCGAGGCTGGGACGGCCGGGGAGCCTGCCGACCGCCGCCACAGTCAGGGCGGCCGCTGCCAGTGCACCGCCCAGGGTTCCCTTGGCGTAGATCGATGCGAAGACGGCTGCGAGTGGGAAACCGCCGGCGAAGAGGATCGATACGGCCTTAACCGACACCCATACCGAGAAGACCGATATCGCAATGTCGGCGATCACAAAGCCCCAGGTGGCCGCGGTCCAAGGGACCCGTAGGGCCAATGCCACGGTTGCCATGGTCCAGAGCACGATGACGATCAGCGCAGTCACGACCCACCCCGGATGATCCGCCTCGTTTGAGGTGAGCACGAGGACGCCAAGCAACACCATCCAGGCCGCACCGAAGACCCGAAAAGCTGTGACCAGCCACAGCAGGGTTCGTTCGAAGCCGGAAGGTGTGCTGCGTGCGGTCACAACGGGGAGGGTACCGGCACTGCGCCGAGAGATCTGTCACGTTTCGACCTAGGGTCTTCACATGATGTTTCAGCCAGAAATCGAGGCAATGCCACGCCCGCAGCTCGAGGAGCTGCAACTGCACCGGTTGCAGAGCACGATTGAGCGACTCCGCTCTCGGGTTCCCGCAATGGCGTCACGTCTCGAGGGTATCCCGGCACCACAATCATTGGACGACCTGGTCAACTTCCCGCTGCTGCACAAAGCCGACCTGCGCGACTCCTATCCATTCGGCCTGTTCGCCGAGCCACGAGAGAACATCCGTCGCATTCACGCCAGCTCCGGAACCACCGGCAAACCGACGGTGGTGGGGTATACGGAGGCCGACCTGGGTATGTGGGCCGACTGCATTGCCCGCAACCTGATTGGAGCGGGATGCGAACCAGGGTGGATGCTCCACAACGCATACGGCTACGGACTGTTCACAGGTGGGCTCGGGCTTCACACCGGCGCGGAGCGCGCTGGAATCTCCGTGGTGCCGGTCTCAGGCGGCAACACCGACCGCCAAATCATGCTGATCGAAGACTTTGCACCACAAGCCATCTGCTGCACCCCCTCGTTCGCATTGACTCTGGCTGAGCGGCTCGGCGCCGAAGCCCGCAACAGCTCATTGCGCGTCGGGATCCTCGGCGCCGAACCTTGGACGAGCGCCATGCGTGACGAGATCGAGGAGCGCCTCAACATCGTGGCCGTCAACCTCTACGGTCTGTCCGAGGTGATCGGTCCCGGAGTCTCCTGTGAAACGGCCCGCCGAGACGGTCTGGTTTTTGCCGAAGACCACTTCTATCCCGAGATTGTGCACCCCGATACGGGAGAGAGGCTTCCCGACGGCGAGGTTGGCGTCCTGGTGCTCACCAGTCTCACCAAAGAGGCGTTCCCCGTGCTGCGGTATTGGACCGGTGACCTGTGTTCTCTCACTCATGAGCCCGATGCCGATGGGCGAACCCACGCCCGAATGTCGGCGATCGTCGGGCGCGCCGACGACATGTTGATCATCCGTGGAGTCAACGTCTACCCGAGCCAGGTCGAAGACACTCTGCTCGAAATACCCAACGTCTCGCCCCATTTCCAACTCGTTGTGTCCCGAACGGGCACGCTCGATGAGATGCAGGTGAGGCTGGAGGGCGAAGGTATCGATCCGAGCGCCGTTGCCGCCAAGCTGAAATCGTCCCTTGGCGTCACCGTGTTGGTGACCGTTGAGCCCGCGGGCACTGTGCCCCGCTCGGAGGGCGGCAAGCTGAACCGGGTGAACGACGTCCGCTGAGCGCTGCCCTCGGGGACTGTTGAGCAATCCGATGTGGCGTCTCGACGATGATCCTCCGCAGATCCATGCTCGACAGATCCGCCTCAATTGTGCAGCGTCACAAAACTGACAGTGAGAACGTCATCACGTGTCAGTCGATTTAGCGACCGCGGAACGTGGTCGTCCCGATATCGGTAGGGGAGCGCGGGATTGCCGGTTCCCGGATGGTGGTGCAGCTCCGATAGGCTGGTTGTGGCCGCGCGTTATGTGCGGCGAAGACACCGAGTGGGTCGTCGCTGACCCGCGGGGGAGGATTGTCGATATCGCTGCGTTTGGTGAGGATGGGCGCCCACTCTTGGTTGGGAGTGTGTGGTTGCCGGCCGGTCCGGTCGCGGCGTTCGGTGATGCGCTGGCTGATGTCGTGTGGGGCGCGTTCTCCGATGAGGATTGGTCGTCGGCAAGGGCGGTCGTGAGGCCGCTTGATGGCATGTCGGTTCGGGAAGCGTCGACTGTCGACGCGAGGACAGGGTTCTTTGAGAACGATCAGACCCGCGTTGACTTTCCATCAGGCGGGAAAATCAAGACGATGTCGTTGGGTCACGGTTGGCGGCTTCCAGAGAACTGGGCATCTACTCATGGCCATCTGCGACCGCAGGATGCCGTCCCGGTCATTGATGAGGCGGCGACAGGGGGGTGGGATGTGGGCGACGAGATCCAGGTCCATTTCCCCTCGGACGGTACGACCACGGCGTTTACAGTGGATCGGGTTTGGAGGCGGCTCGAATGGGCGTGGCCCGAATCCGCGTTCCACCTGGCGGATCAACTCAAGGGCGACCTCTACGCCGCTTTGGTGCCACTGGGGCCGGTGTGGGGGTTCGTGACGGTCAGCGACCGGATCGATCCGTTCGAGGGCCTTGGATATTCGATGAACGATCTTGATTGGATGCGTTCCGTGTCGGGGTATGGATGGCTGACGTTCATCGATCACGCCAGTGCGGGCGAACTCGATGATGCGGTGTTGGAGAGTTGCGTCGACGACGGGCTGCGTGTGACCGAGCTGGGCGCATCTGTCGCGTTCGAGCTACCTGATGGTCCGGTGAGTAGCCCGGAATGGTATGACCGTGTTGACGAGTTGATCGCGCCGGTGAGGGTCGAACGCCGTGGGAGATCCCGCGGTCATCACACCGAGGCCACGATGCGGACGCTGTCGGCTCTCGATTCCGCGTTGTGTTACACCGGCGACCCGCTGCGGAAGGCCGCCACACGCCACCCTGATCCGCTGCCGTTCACCGATGAGTCGCGAGCCGAACGCGACGAACAGTGGCCCGACAAGCATCACCGTCCGCCACTCTCTTGGTACAAGTCAGGCGAAGAGTGAGCATCGAAGCAGCCATCATCGGCGTCGATCCGTTGGGCAAGATGGTTGTGTTGAAGCCCGAGTTGGGGCAGATCGCGTTCGCTCTTGTCCGCGTATGTGACCAGGCGACCCTCAGCCGCGCTGAAGGGACCGAAAGCTCAGGCCTCGACGTCATTGCGTTCCCCCAAGGATGCTTACAAGCCATCGCTGAAAGCCTGGACACGCCAACGAAGATCGACACGCTGTACGACGAGCTTCTGGCCGACGATGACATCCAAGCCCAGACCGCCTCCTATGTCGCCGAGGAACGCGCTTTGTTCGAAACCTCGCTGCGGAGATTCATCGTGGAAGCCAGCCGCTGGTTCGCCGAGGCAGCCACAAACCAGTGGAACGTGACAATCGAACTCTCGCTCTAGAGATCAGCGACGCATAAGGAACGAACAAGAGCGGCCACAGATCACCAGATCAGGCGCCATAACGACCGCAACTCCGAACCACGCATACCGGCACTTCCAGGATCGGTATCGGTGGTCACTGAACGTGGTGCATCCATTACGCGCCTGCTCACCAATAGGCATCCAGTGGGGCTAGGGCTGGCGTCCCGATCTTCGATTATCTGAGAAGGAGGCACCGGGAGGTTGAAGCGATTTCACCAGTGCGAGGAAACTTTCTGGCTCCTCAAGATCGTCGTACCCGATGTAGAGACTCCTGCCAGGGAGACTCCTGAGCACGATGCTACCCCTCGCAGCCAACTCCACTTTTCTTAGGCGCTCCCACTTGAGGCGGCCGAGGTACCACTGGAAGGGGTGGAACACGCCTTGATCATCAGCGATCACGGGTCCCAAGAACAGGCCTATGAGCTTGGCGACGCCCATCACGAGGGCTAGCACGCCGACGACCCGCCAGAAGGTTTCCGACCGGGCAATGCCGATTACGCCGCCAATAACGATGAGCGTGGAGAACAGCAGTTCCCGCGACCGCCGGATCGCAAACTTACCGTCGTTCGCCTGAGCTGCCACTAGGTCCATGCCGCTAGCGTCGTCGACCGAGACCTCAGACCACCGCTGCCTTTTGCGCTCTTCGGATCGGAACATGGCGATCATGCCCGCCCCCATTGCAACGAAGATGCCTGCCATCAGTACGATTCCGCCAAGACGGCGAAGGCCGTCCAGTGAGGTCAGCTGGCTTGGGTCGTCCACGACTTGACCGACGAATAGGCCCGCCATGGACAGGAGACCTAGGGGCAGGACGAAGACCAGGATTATCCGGGCGCGTCCCGCGAATCCCGGCACGTCAGTCTGGCCCATGTCACGTATTGCCGCCCGGTACGACCGCCACCACTTCACATCCAACTCCATCATTCCGTAACTGCTGACAAGCCTAATTGGAGGGTGCAGAGAGGCCGGATTTCTCGACCTTGTCGATCAGACCATCCCTGTCGAGTAGTCGGCCGCTGAGGTGCCCGTCTTGAGAGTTCACGCAACTCAGCCCGTGAACCGTGTGCGCCAGAACGAGCAACCGAGACGCTGGACTCGCTCGGCGCCAACCGTGACGTAAACCCTGGCAGTCACCCGTCAGATTGTTGCGCCAGACAAATAGCCCTCGACCGAGATTGCCAGATATGGGCGATATCACACCGAAGGTCAGACCGAGCCGATCGGCACGTACGAGTGCTGCAGTTTCCTGTGACAGAATGCTGTATGTCCACCACCCGCGGCCGCGAGTTGCTCGATGCCGGTGTCGACGTGCTCAAACCGATTCTCGAGCCCTCGGGATTCGTTTTCGAACTGTCGTCAGAGGGTCCGAGCTCCGGGGGTCACTTCGCTTCCGGGCAGTTTGTCGCAGAGGATCGTCGCCTCGAGATTCACGCGCGCCACTCTCTTGGTCTGGTCACCTACCACTGGGGCTCCGTCTCAATAGGCCATGAGGACCTCACTCGAGCACTCGGCGTCCGAGGGTCGTATCCGGGGTACTCCTCTGACCCTGTGGACGGGTTTCGGCACTTGCGAGCCGACCTCGAAGGTCCCTTGGCGCCGTTTCTCACGGGTGACGCGTTCGAGTGGTTCGTCGACGCCGTCGAGTCAGCTGAGCCACCGCCGAAGCTCCCCTAACGACCCATCGGAGTGACCGCACAGATCAACGGATATGCGCCATAACGAGCATTCCGCCGACTGCACGATATCGAAGCCTCTTTGTGTCAAGTGATTGTTTTTGGGCGCGGGTAGTTGAGCCGGTGATGCCGGCTGGGGTGTAGGTTTGGGGGTGGCCCGGGGTGACTTTGCGGAAGAGCCGGTGATCAGGACGTGAGGCCGGCCACGCAC
>JAAELU010000161.1 GCA_024226255.1 bacterium
CAGGTCTTTGGCGGTAGACTCGTAGTCGAGGCTACCGGCGAAGGGTGGATTGGCGAGAACGAGTGTGTACTTCTCCGCGTCGTCATCATCTGCCTGGGCCAGTGAGTCCTTGTAGCGGATGTCTGGGTTCTCCACGCCGTGCAACAGCATGTTCATACTGCCTATGCGCAGCATGGTGTTGTCGAAGTCGTAGCCGTGGAAGGTACCCTCGCTGAAACGACGGCGGGCGGCGGCATTCTTGTAGATGGTGTCGCTGTGGTGATCGACCAGGTACTCGGAGGCGGCAATGAGGAAGCCGGCCGTGCCGCAGGCCGGATCGCAGATCAAGTCCTTCGGCGTCGGCGCGGTCATCTCCACCATCAGCTGGATGATGTGCCGCGGGGTGCGAAACTGCCCGTTCTGCCCGGCGGTCGCGATCTTGCCGAGCATGTACTCGTAGAGGTCGCCCTTGGTGTCCCGGTCCGCCATGTCGATGGAGTCGAGCTGGTCGACCACGTTGGCCAACACCCGGGCCGTCGGCATCATGAAGAGGGCGTCCTTCATGTGGTGGGTGTAGGTCGAGCCGCCCTCACCGTCCCCGTCGCCCCTCTGGCCGAGGGTCTTGATGAAGGGGAACACCTCGTCGCGCACCGTCTCGAACATCGGCTCGGGCGCGAGCTCCTTGAAGCGCGACCAGCGCAGCCCATCCTGATCCGCGCCGAACACCGGCTCCTCGATCGGCTTGACCGTGCGGGCGGCCTTGCGCTCCTTCAGCGTGTGCAGTTCGTCCAGCCGCTTGATGAACAGCAGGTAGGTGAGCTGCTCGATGACCGAGAGCGGGTTCGAGATGCCGCCGGACCACATGGTGTCCCAGATCCGGTCGATCTGGCTCTTGAACTCGGTGACCATGAAAC
>JAAELU010000162.1 GCA_024226255.1 bacterium
AGGTCGACGCGAAGACCCCGACTCGCCCGACGCAGCCAGGTCCAGTCGCGATTCTCTGAGGCCGCGGCGGTGACCACGAGGAATGCATTGTCGCCGGTGCGGGTGACAGTGAGATCGGCTTCGATGCCTCCTTTGTGGTTGCACCACTGGGTGTAGACGGCTCGGCCGATTGGAGCGTCGATCTGGGCCACACTCACCCGATTGAGCACATCCAGTGCATCAGGGCCCTTCACAACGAACTTCGCGAACGATGTTTGATCGAACACGCCCACCGCCTCCCGAACCCCCATGCACTCGGCGACCATGTTCTCGTGCCAGTTCTGCTTGGCGTAGGAATACTCGTATTCCCTGGCCTGACCGTCGTTGGCATACCAGTTCGGGCGTTCCCAGCCCGCGGTCTCGCCAAACACTGCTCCAGCCGCGTCGATGCGGTCGTGCAAGGGCGAGAGACGCACGCCGCGGGCGCTTTCATACTGTCGAAACGGCCAGTGCATGGCATAGAGGAGTCCGAGGCTCTCCGACACCCTCTC
>JAAELU010000163.1 GCA_024226255.1 bacterium
ATCTGCCCTTCAGCCGAGAGCCGGGCTCGTGAACAGTCACTACAGAACGGCTGCGTAACCGAGCTGATGACACCAACTTCCCCGGCACCGTCCTTGTAGCGGTAGCGCTGGGCCACCTCTCCCGTGTAGTTGGGGTTGACCGGCTCGATGGGAAACTTCTTGTGGATCATCACCATGATCTCAGCGGCAGGAACCACGTCGTCAAGCCGCCAACCGTTGGTGGTGCCGACGTCCATGTACTCAATGAAACGCATGATGTGGCCACTCCCCCGGAAGTGTTCGGCCAGAGCGACAACCTCGCCGTCGTTGACACCACGCTTGACGACTGCGTTCACCTTGATGGGATCGAGTCCCGCGGCTGCCGCCGCATCGATACCTTCGAGAACCGAGGCGACCGAGAACCCGGCATCGTTCATCGCCATGAATACCTTGTCATCGAGCGAGTCGAGGCTGACCGTCGCCCGGTCCAAGCCGGCTTCGGCCAGCTTGGCTGAGTCTCGGGCGAGAAGGCTTCCGTTGGTCGTCAATGTGACTTCATCGATCCCGGAGATGGCTTTGAGCGACGTGATGAGCTTCTCAATGCCCTTGCGCATCAACGGTTCGCCACCGGTGAGACGCAGCTTGGTCACGCCGAAGCCGGCAAACACCGAGGCCACCGATGTGATCTCCTCGAAGCTCAGCAGCAGGTCCCTGCCGAGGAATTCGTAGTCGCGGCCAAAGATCTCGCGCGGCATGCAGTAGGTGCAGCGGAAGTTGCAGCGATCGGTCACAGAGATCCGGAGATCCCTGACCGGCCGGCCCATGGTGTCGCGCAGGTCCTTCATGAAGCCCAGAGGGTAATCAACAGCGAAGACCAAGACGCCGCGTTCTAGCTTGATCTGGGTCAGGCTCCCGTAAGAAGTCAGAAACCAGGAATCAGCGCCGACTTCCCTCTAGAGGAGGTCCAATAGCTCGGCCCGGGTCCGGGCATCGCTCTTGAACGTGCCAAGCATGGCGCTGGTGACGGTCGAGCTCTCCTGCTTCTGTACGCCACGCATCATCATGCACAGGTGCCTTCCGTCCATCACAACGGCGACTCCGTGAGGGTTGAGGACATCCTGCACAGCCCGAGCCACCTGGTTGGTCAACCGCTCTTGAACCTGAAGACGGCGGGCGTACAGGTCGACGATGCGAGCCATCTTGGACAGGCCGATGATCTTGTCATCAGGCAAGTAGGCCACTGCGGCCTTGCCAAAGAACGGAAGCATGTGGTGCTCGCACATCGAATAGAACTCGATGTCTTTGACCAACACGATCTCGTCGGCACCCTCGGCGTCGAAGATGGCGTTGTTCACGACATCCTCCAGCGACGTTGCGTACCCGGAGGTGATGTAGTCGGTCGCCTTGGCCACCCGAAGCGGCGTTCGCAACAACCCCTCACGCTCGGGGTCTTCGCCGATCTCGATGAGATGCTGGTGCACGAGCGCCTCCATTCTCGGGGCATACACCTCGAGACGATCGTCATCCCAGTTGTCGTCGAATGACGATCGTTTGCGAGACATGAGGTGAAGGTCAGGAACCACACGCACCCTCGTCGTATCGAGCGCCGAGGCAATCTCATACGCGGTCTGTGATGTCTCTGGGTGAACCCACTCGGCGGCCACATCGGCGATCGGCACGGCAACATGAGGTGCCGTGAGGACATCGGGATCGGGGATCCGGAGTCCGTCGGTGTCGACAAGGTCGTCGTAGTAGGCGATATCGAGATCGATCGTGCGCGGGGCGTCGGGGTCTTCACCCCGTACCCGGCCCAGAACCGCCTCTATGTGCCGAAGCTCGTCGCGCAGTTCCTTCGGCTCGAGCCCGGTGCAGGCGTGGACCGCGGCGTTGTAGAAGTCGGGGGCGGAGGCGCCGCCGCCAACTGACGGCGACTCAAAAACCCGGCTGACCTCGTTCACATCGAGGAAACGGTTGCGGCGCAGCAGCCGGATGGCCTCGGGCAGGTGCTTTCTCCTGTCCAAATTGGTGCCAACGGAGATTAGAACCTGGGTGCGGTTGTCAGGAGTCATCATTGCTCTTTCGAGAGATACCTACAGGGGGTGAACACGCGAACGGTGGATGGTGATTCCCACTGATCTGGCGTGACGCAAAGCCGTTGGCTTCTCCACCGTCATTTCTACGGAGCGGACTCGAGGTTCGGTTGCAAGAACCACGTCGACGAGTTCCTGGACGAGTCGCTCCACCAGCATTGGTTCGCCGCCCTCGATGTGGGCGATGAGGGCTTTCGTGATGGTGCGGTAGTTGGCCGCGTCGGCGATGTCGTCGCTGGCCGCCGCGGGTCGGGTGTCCGCCCACAGGGTGGCATTCACCAGAATCTCCTGCGGTGTCGTCCGCTCGTCCGGCTTGATCCCAACGATCCCCATCACCTTGAGGTCGCGGATGTGAATCTTGTCGAGGTGTTCTTCCATACGGCAAGGGTACAAGGCGTCCAAGGGTGTATTGACAGGAACGGACCTGGCGGTCCATTGCGGTTTGGACAGTTCGGATGTGGGGTCCATAGGCTGGATTGCCATCTCAAGAATGCAGGGAGCCGCTCTGAACTCGCGAATCCGTATTCCTCTGATCGTTGCCGCGCTCGTGGCTTCGATGCTGACACTCGCTGGACCGGCGTCATCGGAGGTCGCTGCTTGGAACGGTGCTCTCAACCATGCTCTCGGTGCCAACGAGTCGGTGGGCACCTGGACCGAGGTCGCACCGGGAACCATCGTCTATTCGGTGCGCTCCGATGGACAGCGTGCCGGACTGTGGCGTACTGACTTTGCAGGCAATGCGGTGCAGCTTTCGGACATCAGCGGAGCCGTGAATTACCCACCCAACCATTCTCATGCAGTCTTCGTAGCGGACCCCAACGATGATCGGGATTGGGAGCTGTACTCGGTTGCCGTCGACGGATCCGGTACCGAGCTGCTTGTTTCCGGCATTGGCTCAAACGAAGACATCCTCAGCGACCGAGGCAGCATCGCCTTCGCTGCGGACAGCTCGGCCGTCATCTACCAGAAACGGGACTCCGGCGGCGACTATGCGCTTTGGTCAGTATCGATTCAAGGCGGAACCCCTTCACGACTGTCAAGGAGCGGCCCGGCATATGGCAACACGTCGAGCGCCTTCGAGGTGACCCCTGACGGAGCTCATCTCATCTACTCGATCTATTTCGAAGCGGGCGGTGGGGAGACCTATCGGGTGCCAGTCGGCGGGGGTCAATCGATAAAGCTGACAAACGTACCGTTCTTCTACGGCGTGTCACCCGACTCTCAGCACCTGATCTTCAGGACCACGGATCGCCTCCGGGCGCGCCGTATCGCGGGAAGCGGCGCCGTCAACCTATCGGGATCCATATCAGCCGCCGTCATTGGACGAATCGAGATTTCGCCCGACTCGGGTTTTGTCGTTTATAGCATCAAGTCGGGCCACCACTATGACCTCTACGGAACACCAATGACGGGCGGGACCGGGAACAAGCTGACTCCCGCCATGGACTCGGACATCGGCTCCTTCTCCATCGCCGGTGATGGATCCAAGGTGCTCTATGTCGCGATGGCCGCCCAACGCGACGGCGACGAGCTCTATCTGGTGGATCCGGATGGCGGCAACCGAACCCGCCTGGTTGCGGTCACAACGAAAGGCCACGACATTGCGTCGGCCTCATTCAGCCCGGATACGACACGGGTGATCTATTCCTACGTGGGGATACCTGAGAGTTCCTTGAGCTACGCCCGCTTGTACTCCATACCCGTCGGTGGCGGGACCGCGGTGGAGTTGAGCGGCGACCTGATTTCAAAGAGTGGGTTTCGATACTGGTCCGATGGCGCCGACCGGATCGTCTACGTCGGTTACGCCGATCCCATAGCCGGCACGGGTCACGAGGCGCCCCGAAGGATCTTCACAACCTCGCTCACGACGGGGGGTCCCACCCTGATTTCGCGACACACGGCGGGCGATGCCGGGGCGAACTTCGGGCGTGTCGCCCTAGATGGCACGACCGTTATCTACCACGCCGAGGCATTCGCTAACGACCGCACGGAGCTATTTCTGGCTCCTCTGACACCACCCCTGTGCGACGGCAAGGTTCCGACGATCGCCGGATCCCGGTTCGCCGACACGATCACAGGAACCTCCGGTCCGGATGTGATCGTCGGATTGGCCGGCAACGACACAATCGCGGGCAAGGGCGGAAGAGACACCATCTGTGGTGGAACTGGTAGCGACACAATCCGTGGCGGCAAAGGCTACGACCGCTTGTTTGGCGACGCTGGCAGGGACACGATCTGGGGTGCCAAAGGACGCGACCTCATCAAGGGTGGGAATGGCGTCGACGTCATATTCGGTGGTCCTCATGCCGACTGGCTATACGGCGGCTCAAATGCCGACACGATTCATGGTGACGGCGGGGCTGACAGAGTCCGCGGCGACAACGGCGCGGACACTCTGACCGGAGGTGCCGACAACGATCGCATCTGGGGTAAGCGCGGTAGCGACGATCTCGATGGCGGACTCGGCGACGACACCTGTAACGGCGGTCCCGACACGGACACCGCAGCTGACTGCGAGACAATCGTCGACGTGCCCTAGCCGCTGACCCGCCAGAAACGCCTACTCCAGGTGACTGCCGCCGTCGATGCGGACGATTTCGCCGGTGATGAAGTCGTTCTCGATGAGGGCGAGCATGGCGGCGGCGACTGGGGCGGAGCCGCCTACTCGTTTCATGGGGATCTTGGAGGCCAGCTTCTCGGCGTAGAAGTCGTCTTCGCCCGGCGGCGGCAGGATCACCCCGAGGGCAACCGCGTTCACCCGAATCCGCGGCGCCAGTGCCCGGGCTGCGGCACGGGTGAAGGTATCGATGCCGCCCTTGGCGATGATGTAGCTGAAGTGGTCGAGATAGGGCTTGTGAGTCTTGACGTCCGTGATGTTGACGACGGCGCCGTCGATCTCTTCGGGCAGAGCGGCGGCGCAGGCCTGGGTGAGGAAGATCGGACTGGCCAGAGTCAGATCAAGGGCAGCATGGAAGCCGTCCAACGTGACGTCGGCAAGCGAATCGGTCGGGAAACCTGAAGCACTGTTGACGAGGATCGAGATCGGACCCAAGGCCGCGGTGGCGTCCTCGACGAGTTTGGCGCCTGCCGTCGGGTCCGAAAGATTGGCCGACCCGATAGCCGCATTGACAGCGAGAGCTTTCGCCTCGGCCGCCGTCTCGTCGGCCGGCCCGGCGGATGAGTTGTAATGAATGAACACGTTGGCGCCCGCTTTGGCTAATGCCAAGGTGAGCGCCTTACCGACTCGTGCCGCCCCCCCGGTGACGAGCGCGTTGCGCCCCGCAATGTCCATGCGTGGAGGCTAGCGGGCACAGCAAACCCTTACCGGTTGCGGGCAGCCCGCCGATCCCCGTGATAGGTGATACGGGATACGTGATACGAGAATGGTCTTGATAGGGCATTTGTCGGGATGGGGGCTATCTTTGCGCCCGTGAGCCGAGATGATCCGAAACCAGGACGCTGGATACTGCCGCTTGTTGTTGCCGGCTTGATCGCGTTCACCTACGTGTTCGTGAATGCGTTGCCAGAAGCTGAAGTGCCCGCCAGCGGCACCGGGGACGCCACCGGCTCGACCACAACCTCGAGTACCACGGAAGCTCCGAGCTCAACCACTTCGACCACACTGAACCCCGATGCCGCGGCCTTTGTCGACACGACCGAGACTATCGATCGCAACGTGTCGGATTTGGCGACCCTCGCCCAACAGATCAACGATGACTGGGATTCTCGGGACAAGGAGTTCGGAGAATCCCGTGACGCCCTCGAGGATCTCGAGACTCAAACCAACACCTTCGCAACGGACGTTGCGGCCCTGGATGTGCCTAACCCGGCCATCGACGACTGGGAAGCCGTCACCGAAGGTCTGGCCGCCTTGCGCGCTGCCGCCGCGGACATGATCGACGGACTGGTCAACGCTGAAGGCAGCCAACCCCGGCTCGACGCTCTCGAGGACTACAAGGCGGCAGCCGACGAAATCTCCAACGCTCTCGCCGATGTCCGCGACGCCGTGCGGGACCCCGCGGCGTAGAAGCAGATCTACTCCCTCGTTCTTGCGTACATCACGGCGCTATCCCGAACTTGCGTACATCACGGCCCTCTCCCGAACTTGCGTACGCCACGGCCCTCTTCCGAACTTGCGTACATCACGGCCAATACCGGCTGCCAGACACGCAGGAACAAGAACGCGCCGCGACTCCACCGAACTTGCGTACATCACGGCCGTTACCGGCCGCTATGTACGCAAGAACGAGAGGAACAGAAAGAAGGGCCGCCCCTGGGGACGACCCTTCTCCGCGTTATCGTTGCCGGACTGTCTACTTCTAGCCCTCTAGGGCGCTGCACACCGTGTCCGTGATGAGGCGAGTCACCACGTACGGGTCCATGTTGGCGTTCGGGCGGCGATCCTCGAGATAGCCCTTGCCGTCACGGGCGACCTGCCACGGGATCCGCACGGAGGCACCACGGTCGGACACGCCGTAGCTGTACTCGGTCCACGGCGCAGTCTCATGGAGACCAGTCAGCCGGGTATCGATTCCGGCCCCGTAGTTGGTGATGTGCTCGTCGTGGTTCTTACCGAGGGCTTCACAAGCCTCGATGATCGGATCGTACGACTCACGCATCTCCTTGGTGGAGAAGTTGGTATGGGCTCCGGCGCCGTTCCAGTCACCCTGTACCGGCTTCGGTTTGAGGTGAGCCGAGATGTCGAAGTCCTCGGCGATCCGATACAGCAACCAGCGGGCCAGCCAGATCTGGTCGGATACCTCAACGGGCCCCACCGGTCCGATCTGGAACTCCCACTGACCGATCATTACTTCGGCGTTAGTGCCGCTGATCGCGAGGCCGGCCTCGATACATGCCGTCGTGTGCGCCTCAACGACGTCACGACCCCAAATCTCGTCGGCACCGATGCCGCAGTAGTAACCACCTTGTGGTGCCGGGTAGCCGCCGATCGGCCAGCCGTGAGGACGCCCGTCCTTGAAGAACGTGTACTCCTGCTCGATGCCGAACCACGACTCATGGGAGGCGTACTTGTCGGCGATCGCGGCACAAGCAGCCCGGGTGTTGGACTCGTGGGGAGTCATGTCGACGTTGAGCACCTCGCACATGACGAGCTTGTTCTCACCGCCGCGTACCGGATCGGGAGTGATCAGAACGGGGCTGAGCACACAATCGGAATTGGATCCCGGAGCTTGCTCCGTGCTCGAACCATCAAAACCCCAGATCGGGGGCTCTTTCCCATCGGGAATGACCATCGTCTTGGAGCGCAGCTTGCCAGTGGGCTTCTGCCCATCGATCCATATGTATTCCGCTCGGTACGGCATCGGATTTCCTTCCGTCTGATTTTGGGTTGAGGACACGGCGAACCCGCCGTTGTCCCCCACACGATCACATGCGGCCGTTTCACGCCGGTTGCTGCAATGTGAACAGTTTGTTTCAGGCAACCTGTGGACTATTCGCCCAAGCGATGTTGCCTTACGATGACGCACTGGAACAGAGGCGATAGGCATGAACAAACAACAGCAGTACGTGTTGAGCACAGTCGAGGAACGGGGGATCCGTTTTGTGCGGCTGTGGTTCACCGACATCCTCGGGTCACTGAAGTCGTTCGCGATCACTCCGGCCGAGCTGGAAGTCGCTCTCACTGAGGGGATGCAGTTCGACGGATCCTCGATCGACGGCTTCTCCCGCGACCAGGAATCTGACATGCTGGCGATGCCCGATCCTTATACGTTCCAGATCTTGCCGTGGAAGGCAGGCGGCGACGTCGCTCGCATGTTCTGCGACATCGTGCGGCCTGACGGCACCCCGTTCCAAGGCGATCCTCGTTCGGTGCTGCGGCGCAATCTCAAGCGCGCCCACGACATGGGATACACCTTCTACGTCGGCCCCGAGCTGGAGTACTTCTACTTCCGCGACTCGTCACCGCAGCCCGAGGTGCTCGACCGGGGTGGCTACTTCGACCTGACGCCCCTCGACGTTGCTCAGCAGTATCGGCGAGAAACGATAATGGCTCTCGAGAAGCTCTCAATCCCGGTCGAGTCAGCTCACCACGAGGTGTCACCGAGCCAGCACGAGCTCGATCTGCGCCACACCGATGCACTGAACATGGCCGACAACCTGATCACCGCTCGCCTCACGGTCAAAGAGGTGGCGATGGAAAACGGCATCTACGCCACGTTCATGCCCAAACCCCTCGAAGGACACGACGGCAGCGGCATGCACCTGCATCTCTCGCTCTTCGAAAACGATGCCAACGGCTTCTATGCCGAGGATGAGGCCAATGGTCTGTCTCCTCTGGCCTACGGATTCATCGCCGGGCTGTTACGGCACGCCCCTGAGATCACGGCGCTGACCAATCAGTGGGTCAACTCCTACAAGCGGCTGGTCGCCGGGTACGACGCCCCGGTCTACGCCTCATGGGGACGCCACGACCAGTCGGCCGTGGTGCGGGTCCCAACTCCCAAGCAGGGCAAACGCTCCTCGACTCGCCTCGAATACCGCTCCCCCGACCCGGCATGCAACCCCTATCTGGCGTTCAGCGTGATTCTGGCGGCCGGGCTTGCGGGCATCGAGAACGGCTATCCGGTCCCCGACAGCGGCGACGAATCCAACCCTGTCCACCTCCCGACCACACTGGCCGACGCGTTGGATGCCATGGAATCGAGTGCCCTCGTCAAGGACGCTCTAGGCGATCACGTCTTTGAGTGGTTCCTCAGAAACAAGCGGCGCGAATGGGACCGCTACCAGCAGCATGTTTCGAGCTTCGAGCTGGAAAACTACCTCCCCGTCCTCTGATGCTGCTCCCGATCCACCCCCCGGACCCTTCTTCTTCACTGCTGGACGCCGTCGTGGCAGCCGGATTCCAACCCGTCCCGGTAACCGACATCGACGATGTCATTGAGCGGACTCCCGAAGACGGGTGGGCTCCCGCCGTGATCGAGGTACAGCGTGACTTGGGAGCGGCCGTGGCGCTGGCAGCCAAGATCAGTGACGAGGCCCGGCTGCCGGTGCTGTTGGTCATCGACCGCACCCTGACCGGGGAGATCGCCTCTGAGTCGGGT
This sequence comes from bacterium, assembly GCA_024226255.1. Classification (GTDB taxonomy): domain Bacteria; phylum Actinomycetota; class Acidimicrobiia; order Spongiisociales; family UBA5794; genus JAHEJX01. Next base: position 9,131 of record JAAELU010000163.1, read on the forward strand.
ATCGCCGACTTCATCCTGTCCCCCATCGATCGAACGGAACTACGAGTTCGGCTGAGCCGCCTCGGAGCGGTACCGGAGGTGGATGCGTCGGACGTACTCAACTTTCGGGATCTCGAGCTCAACCTCGCCACCTATCAAGCGACGGTGGCCGGGGCTCCCAGTGACCTGACGTTCATGGAATACGAGCTGCTCCGGTTCTTTGTTGAGAACCCGGCCCGGGTGTGGTCACGTGAGCAACTGCTCGCCAAGGTGTGGGGATACGACTACTTCGGCGGCTCCCGAACCGTGGACGTCCACGTACGCCGGCTGCGCGCCAAGCTGGGCGAAGAGCGCAGCTCCTGGATCACGACCGTCCGCTCCGTCGGCTACCGCTTCGGGTAGGGCCGGAGTCCTCAAACTGCGACCGATGGCGGAAACTACGCTGTGCCAATGACCTCGATCAGCACATCGCGAGCCGCCACCTTGGCCGCAAGGCACTTCGGAGTTACTGGAGAAGCTGCTGAGCTGCCCGGTGAAGTCGACACCAACTTCCGCATTCAGTCCGGCGACGAGTCGTACGTCCTGAAGATCTCCCCGGAGGAGACATCACAATCGATGCTGTCGGCGCGGCAGTTTGCGATGACCCGACTGGGCTCGGCCGGACTGCCGTACCGGTTTCCGGGTTCGCCCCCTGGTGGAGACGACATCATCACCCTTCCCGAGGGCGGATCGGCGACGATGGCCACGTGGATCGACGGGGTGCCGTTTGCCGACGCCGGCCGGCCGATCGAACTCGCCCAGGACATCGGGCTGCTGGCCGGATCCGTGGTCCGAACGCTGGAAGGCTTCGCCCATCCGGCGCTGCACCGCCACAGCGACTGGGATCTGGCGGTGGCGCCGACCGTCCTGCGCGAACTGGGGCCACAGGTTCGGAATCCGGCTGATCGAGAACTCATCGACGACATCCTCGACCGGCTCATCGTCCAGATGCCCAAGCTGCAACAGCTCCCCAAGCAGGTCATCCACGGCGACATCAACGACCTTAATGTGCTGGTGGCCGATGATGAGGTCGCTGGGCTCATCGACTTCGGTGACCTGATCTACTCGTGGCGCATTGCAGAGGTGGCCATCGCGTGCGCCTATGCCATGCTCGGCCAGGATGACCCCATCGCAGTCGCCATGGATGTCGTGACCGGCTACTCCGAGATTGCCCACGTGACGGAGGTCGAGGCGGAGCTGGTTTACGACCTCATCAGAGCAAGGCTTGCAGTCTCTGTGTCCGTGGCTGCCTCACGGGCCGCGCTCGGCAACCCCCACCACATGGTTAGCGAGGCCAATGTGTGGGAGCTGCTCGAGCGCCTCGACTACGTCGACTCGGTCGCGGTGTCCGCGGAATTGGCTCATGCCGCAGGCCGCAACGCTCCCGATCTCAGTAGCACCATTCGTGACAGGCGAGAGGGCATCCTCGGCGGGGCATTGAGCCTGGCGTATGACAGCTCCCCAACAGGGCCGCTGCACATCGTGCGGGGAGACGGCGTCCACCTCTATGACACGAGAGCCCGCCGCTACCTGGACTGTGTGAACAACGTCGCCCACGTCGGCCACGCCCAGCCTGATGTCATCGATGCCGCCATTGCCCAGATGTCGCTCCTCAACACCAACACGCGCTATCTCCATGACAACGTTCTCAACTATGCCGAGCGGCTCCTAGCCAAGCTGCCTGACAATCTCGAGGTGGTTCACTTCGTCAATTCAGGCAGCGAAGCCAACGAGCTCGCCGTTCGAATGGCTCGTGCGGCCACAGGGCGGCGGGCCATGGCAGTTCTCGACCATGGCTACCACGGCAACACGACGACGATGATCGACCTGAGCCCCTACAAGTTCAACGGAGCCGGCGGCACCGGACAGCCCGACTGGGTGACGGTCTTCTCGTTGCCAGATCCTCTCCGCAGCGAACTCGACAACGCCGCATACGAGGCTGAGGTCAACCGACTGCTTGCGACCGGTGCACCGCCTGCCGGATTCCTCGGCGAGGCAATTGTGGGATGTGGTGGACAGATCGTGCCGGACGGTGAGGACATGCGTTCCATCTACGCCGCCATCCACGATCGGGGCGGTGTGTGTATTGCCGACGAGGTGCAAACCGGATTCGGCCGGGTCGGCAGCCACTTCTGGGCCTTCGAGCTGCACGACCTGACGCCGGACATCGTCACCATGGGCAAGCCGATCGGCAACGGACATCCGCTGGGCGCAGTGGCGACGACCCGCGTCGTCGCTGAGGCATTCAACAACGGCATGGAGTACTTCAACACGTTCGGCGGCAATCCCGTGTCGGCGGCCATCGGTCTCGCCGTGCTCGACGTGATCGAGGAAGAGGAACTGCAAGACAACGCCGCCAAGGTTGGCACCTACCTTCTAGAGAGGCTCTCCAGGTTGAAGAGCGAGCACGATGCCATCGGAGACGTCCGGGGCACCGGCTTGTTTCTGGGCATCGAACTGGTCAAGAGCCGCGAGACCAAGGCTCCCGACCCGGCGATGACACTGGCTCTGGTCAACTTTGCCAAGGAGCACGGTGTTCTGCTCTCCATCGACGGCCCGCATCACAACGTCATCAAGATCAAACCCCCAATCGTGTTTTCCCAGGAGGATGCTGACCAACTGGTGGCGGTCATCGCCAGCGGGTTGGCCAGCGACTGATCAGGAGCCGTAGGCTTCCGGGGTGAGCCGACCAATTCCCACCTTGCTGCTGCTTGCCTTGCCGGCCTCGGGTAAGTCAGAACTGCGGCGCTATCTGCTCAGCGTCCCACCCGGCCGGGCCGCGGAGGACCTCGGGCTTGACCGGAGCGTCCAGCTCGATGACTACCCATACGTGCATCTGATGCGGCGAATCTCCGAAGAGCTCCATCGCCTCGACGAGCATCCGACCTTCTTTGCATCCGGGGCCACACCGTTCATCGACCCGCTCGACTGGGGCACCCTGATCCATCTGGTGAACGAGGACTACGAAGCGCTACACCTCGGAGTGGATCCCGAGCCGTCGTCCACCGCTGAGTGGCTGCTGCACAGGATCGACCGAGCCCGAGCCTGCGTCGGGCTCCCTCCGACGCTCGATCATGTGAGCGCAACCGGGCGAGCTGCTTTGGCCTCGCTCATCGAAACGGACGCCGCCGTTCTCTGGTCCGATCGCCACGACGTCATCGTCCAAGGCCACGAGGAAGCGACTGTCGTCATCGAATTCGCTCGGGGAGGTCCCGATGGCACCACCCCGCCGATCGATGCTCCTCACGGCTACGCCTACGCCCTTAGCCAGCTGTCACCAGAAATCCTCGACACCGCCTCAATTCTGTACGTATGGGTTACGCCCGAAGAGAGCCGACGCCGCAATGATGAACGGGCTCGCCCCGGCCGCGACGGTGACGCCTCGATCCTCCATCACGGGGTACCCGAGACCGTCATGAGGCAGGACTACGGGATCGACGACATGATGTGGCTCATCGAAACCAGCGACCGTCCCGGTACGGTTCGAGTCGAAGCCGACGAGACGGATCACTACCTTCCCGTCGCCGTATTCGACAACCGCGCTGACAAGACATCGTTCCTACGAGCCGACCCGCACGAGTGGTCTGCGGCGGCAGTCGCCGATCTCCACAGCGAGCTCATCCAAGTATTCGACGGCTTGTCGCGATAGCGCGGCACTGAGGCTCCCGAAGACACATAGCGGCGCGGCCCCGTGGGCTCCAGCATTGCCGACGGAGCGGTCACGGAGTGTGGGAATGTCCCGACATTGGTCGGCCACAACGACGAAGCGGAGCGACTTCAATGGATCCCGCTCGATGGATTACCGGCATCGAGGATCCTGCACATCCACGACACCACCGTCTCGGTGTCACGTTGCTGCTCGAGCGACGCCAACGCAGTTTCCCGGAGCGGGCCAAGGTCACGATCCTGGTTGCTGTAGATCCTCTCGGCGAACGCCGGCTCGAACTCCGGATGCCCCTGGATGGCGACATGGATCGGAGTGAACTCGACGAGATAGTTCTCACAGTGAACACTCGAACCAAGCAGCGAAGCGTCCTCGGGTAGGACCGTTACCTGGTCCTGATGGCTCATGATCAGTGAGACTGCATGGGGAGAGTCAGCCATCCATGGTCGTTGCTTGCCGACCGTCATGGTGTGGACACCGATGCCCCATCCACCTTCGAATCTCTCGACCGTGCCGCCCAAAGCCTGAGCCATCACCTGGAGCCCAAAGCACACTCCAAAGATCGGGACCGAGGCCTCAACTGCCTCTCGGATGAACGCCTCCAGATCTCTGATCCACTGCTCGTCGTCGTACACCGACGCCCTAGAGCCCGAGATCACGTACCCGTCGCATTCGTCCGGGCGGTCCGGAAGGCGACGTTCGTATGCCTCGTATGAAATCAGCGAGATGTCGCACTCGCTGAGCATCGTCGAGAACATGTCTTCGTAGCCGCCCGCGATTGGCACATACTCGTCGGGCATGAAGTCGCACAGCAGTAGCCCGATCCGCATCAGTCATCCTCACCGAGAGTCTTGGGGCCCGGCATTGTCGCCGAAAACCTGCTCGCACGGTAGGCGGGCCGGTCCTTGGCGACGAGAATGAGGACCCCGGTTCCTGCATCATGGACACGCACGGCACCAAGCCCCTCGGTCCTAGCTGGATGACGCCGCTGGGATGGCACATGCGCGCGGACCGTGCTGAACCTGTGGCTGAGCTTCATATAACGCCCTCCCTCGTGGCTGTATCCACCAGGATTTCGATCAACTCAAAACTCGATTCGGCACTGACGTCCTCGAAATACACGGTGCCCGGCCAGGGAGGGACCTTTGATTCGTATCCGTTTCCGGCGATGGATCGGGCTACCGTCGTGATCGCGGCTACTCGCTCACTTGCGGAAGCCCTGAGATCCTCTTTGGCGATGTCCATGTCGGCAATGCTGTTGCGATCGAGCTCGGTGGCGCCAATTCCCATGAACAGGGGGACGTTCCTCTCGATGGCTTTCTCGACGTAGAAGGAAGCCGGTATTCGGTCGTCGTTGAGACGAATGACATAGTCGCGGCACACGCTGTTCTTGGCCTCGAACAGCTCGGAGAGAGTGACCCTTCCGGACTCACTCCCCCCAGAGCTGCGGCGTCTCGAGGACGAACCGACCCGTTGGGCGGCCTGCGTCACGTAGTCGCCGCGGTAGTTGGCGATGTAGACCCGAGTTCCATGAGGACTCGCCTCCACAAGGCGTTGGACGGAACGAATGGCGACATCCTTGCAATTCCGCGGACCGATGAAGAAGGGGGATCCGGAGGCATCGGCGAGCTCGACCCATCCCGCGGGGTACTGGTCGAAGAAGTGGCTGATCCACGGAGCATGAACGGTGTCCGCCAGGTGATCGAGGAACTCGTTCACGAAACCGGGCTCATGCGTCAAGGCGGTGATTATTTGCTCCTGCCCGTAGATATCGGCGGCGAGGCTGTAGGGCGCCGACAGGTGCAAGACGGGTTCATGTCCGCTCAGGCTCCGATAGCACGCCAGAGTCTCGTCGAGCAGTTTGGGGATGCCTGTGTCGAAATCGAGCGGGTCCAGATCTCGCCAGTTGTCATCATCGACCAGGGCTTTGTCGGGGTCGGTCCCGGGAGAGAACCTATCGGAATAGATCATTTCCGCTCCCAGAGCTTCTGCGGTGAGCCCATAGACCGGCCAACTCAGGTACAGCTTGCGCATTCCCAGGAGCCTCAGTGTCAGCAACACCGCCCGCACGTAACGCTCGGGATCTCCCTTATAGAGTTCGGCGGCCGTCACGCCATATAGGTCGAACATGATCCCCAGCGTCAGCAGATCGATGGAACCCGAGACGTGCACCACATCTTGGGGAGCCGGGCTCTTGAAGTCCTCGTCGTATTGCCCGGCGAGACCGGCATCGAAGGTATTCCTGAGTCGCTCGGTCGCCGTGCGATCATTGGCTTGCCAACCAGAGAGAAGATGCAGGCCGGCGGGAAATGTCAGCGCATCGATTGACATGTACCAAACGCCTCCCGATCGCGAGCAGTCGTAGACAGCAGTGTCCGGAAGGAGGGTGGCGGCATCTCGAGCACTTCTTTCGACCCCATCCTCACAGGACAACCAACTTCTCGAGTCTCTGATTGAGGATGGTGTACGTGAAATCGTCCACTGGTGTGCAGCACTAACACAGGATGTTGTTGCGGTTGGGGTCGTAGGCGGCCCGTGTGATGCGGGTGGCCGGGGTGCGGCGGCCGAAGGACTCGACCTCGAATGAGTCGGCAGTCGCCGTTGCCGAAGGGACGTAGCCGAGCGCGAGGCTGTGCCCGACGGTGTAGCCGAAGTTCCCGCTGGTGGTCTGACCGACGGCCTCCCCATCCACAAAGATCGCTTCGCCGCCGAACACGGCGATGGGTTCCTCTAGGCCCAGATAGACAAGCTTCTGTGACGGTCCTGCTTGCTCGACCCGCGCCAGGGCCTCACGACCAAGGAATTCACCCTGGTCCCAATCAATGACGAACCCGAGGCCGGCTTCTATGGGGTTGTAGTCCGGCGTGATGTCCGAGCCCCATGCCAGATAACGTTTTTCGAGTCGCAGACTATCAACGGCCCGGTAGCCGATGTCCGTAATGGCGAACTCGGCACCGGCCGCGGCCAGCACCTCATAGGCGTGCTGCATGTACTCGGCCGGGATGTACAGTTCCCAACCGAGCTCGCCGATGTACGTCACTCGAAACGCCAGCGCCGGGGCATGGCCGATGTTGATCTGGCGGGCCGTCATGAATGGATGGCCCTCGTGGCTCACGTCGACGTCGGTGACCTTCTCCAACACCTTGCGCGCCAAGGGCCCGGCCAGGTTGATTACCCCATGGCTCGACGTGATGTCGCGAATCTCCACGCCGCGGAAACGGTCAACGTGCGTTCGTAGCCATCCCCCGTCCCGGACCCCGAGAGCCGAGCCGGTGATCATCCAGAATCGATCGTCGGAACGGCGAATGATCGTGACGTCGGCTTCGATTCCGCCGTGCTCGTTGCAGAGTTGCGTGTAAGCGGCCCCTCCGGGATTCCTGTCCACGTTGCCCACCGCCATGTATTGAAGAAACTCGGTAGCCCCACGACCGGAGATCTCGAACTTGGTGAACGAGCTCATGTCGACCATCACCACCCCCTGGCGGGCGGCTTGATGCTCCCGGCCGACGGTGCCGGCCTCACCCTTGCGCTCCCAGCCCGCCGGGCCCGGATCGCCTTCCGGAGCGAAGAAGTTGGCGCGTTCCCAACCGAATTTCGACCCGAACACGGCCCCCTTGCCGGCAAGCGCCTGATAGAGCGGGCTGCGGCGCACCCCACGAGCCGCGGCGGATTCTTCATCGGGAAAGTGGAGGGCGTAGTAACGACTGTACGCCTCAATGGCTCTGTCGTGCAGGTATCTGGGGTTGGAGTGCAGCTCTCCGAAGCGACGGACGTCGAACGCCCAAAGATCGAGCCCGGGGTCGCCGTCGAGAATCCATCCGGCCATGGCTTTGCCGGCGCCGCCCGACGCTGCGATCCCGGACGTGAAGCCACAGGAGACAAAGAAGTTATCCAACCCGGGCGCCAGGCCCATCAGCGGCTCCCCATCGGGCGAGATCGGGATAGGACCGTTGATGAAGGCACGGATACCCAGTTCCTCGAGCACAGGAATCCGACGCGCGGCGGGCTCAAACACCTCGCCGAGACGATCGACGGCACCTTCGAATAGATACTGCGCCTTGTCCCAAGGAAACCCTTCGATCGGATTCACCGGCGGGGTGTATCGCTCCCAGCCACCGATAGCGAGCGCTCCCGGTTCGGGTTTGGCGTAGAAGCCACCGTCCGGGTCACGCAGAGTTGGTAGATCGGCCGGGATGGCGTCGCTCTTGTCTGTCACGACGAACTGATGTTCCAGCACTGCCGCCGGCAGGTTGACTCCGGCCATCCACCCGATCTGGCGGGCCCACAGCCCGGCCGCGTTGACGACAACCTCGGCCTCCATCGTCCCGTGGTCGGTGACGACGTGGGTGATGCGGTTGGCATCGCGGACCAGGTCGGTCACCTGGACTCCTTCGAACACCTTGCCTCCTCCGGCACGCATTCCCTTGGCATAGGCATGGGTGAGGCTGTAGGGGTCGACGTGGCCGTCCCCGGCGATGAAGGCGGCGCCAACCAGGCCCTCGGTCGCCAGCAGCGGATAGAGCTCGGCAGCCTCGGCGGGGCCGAAGAGCTCGATCTCGAAGCCGAAGCTGCGCCCCGCAGTGGCCGCCCGCTGCAGTTCCATCCAGCGGTCCTGACTCGCCGCCACCCGCAGGCTGCCGACTCGCTTCCAGCCTATGTCCTGGTCCGTCTCTTCGCCGAGAGTCTCGAAGAGACGGGCGCTGTCCTGCATGATTCGAGTGAGGTTTCGATGGGATCGGAATTGGCCGACGAGGCCGGCGGCATGCCACGTGGCCCCATCGGTGAGCCGGCTCTTTTCGACAAGAACGACGTCGGGCTCTCCCTCCTTCACCAGGTGATACCCGATGCTGGCCCCGATTGCACCGCCACCGATCACAACAATCCGGGCCCGTGTTGGCAGGGACTTGGTCGGTCGGGGTTGGTTCGTCACTGTGATCGCCTCCGCCCGTTCGGGTCAGCCGGCCCGCCGCCGATTGACGCGGCGTCCCCGGGTCGGCGCCGGCGGCAGCGCCCGGGTCCACCCTTCAGGCAGCACCGTGTCGCCGGCGACCAGATTGTCGAACGTCTCGTGGATCCGGGCGTCGATCTCTTCGTCGATGGCATACACGCTCGGAGTCGACAGGATGTCCAGCGCCCTGTCCATGGCTCGGCTGCGAATGGTCGAGGCGCCTTCGTCCACCCACTGCTCGCGTGACTTGCGATCAGCCAGCTCGGGAAGCAGGTTGACTCTGGTCATCCGCTCGAGCGTCTCGGGGTTCTCGGCGAACATTCCGGCAGGACCCGTCTGACGGATCTCGTCGAGGGCCATCGTTTCTGGCGAGAAGTCGAAGCCGCGGCGAACCCGCTTGATCATCTGGGCGATCTCGTCATCGATCACTGCCTGCCCGAAGTCGAAGGTCATCAGGGCGTCGAGCAGACCTCCCATAACGATGAAGTCCACTCCCGACAGCGCCCCCAACAACGGCGACATGCCCTTTTCGAAACCGGCCTGGGCGTCGCTGACTTTGGAGTTGGTCAGGCCCAGATATCCACCAGCCGGAACGTTGTAGGACCGCGCCATTGCACACACCGCCGAGTTCATCATGCCGATCTCGATGGCGCCGGAGGCGTATGCCCCGTCACGCATGTCGGCGAACACCGGGAGGAAGTTGTACAGCTGAGAGGTACCGGGGCGCGACATCTGGGCCAACGTTGCCGCCGCCAGCCACTCCGCGTTCATCAGCGTGAGCATTCCTGCCAGCGTGAGCGGCGTGCTGAGCCCGCCCATCGGAGCAATCGTGCCGTATGCGGTGACGTCGTTTTCGGCGTAGAACATCAACATCTCGGTGGAGTCATAGTCCATCGTGAGCGGTGAGACGATGGAGCAGTATCCGAAGTTGATGAACGGCCGCTCCCAGAACTTGTCCTTGTCGCCGGCGATCAGCTCGCCGAGTTTGAGTACCTGGGCCGCCTCACGGGCGTCAGTCACAGAGGTTCGCACCGGCTTGACACAGTTCTTCAGGGCCGGATAGAACCGCGACAGGCTGAAATGACCGCCCGGGGCATCATCGGCGAGAACCGAGATGGAAAACACGTCAAAGCCGTCCAGCTCGTTCACCAGGCGGGCAATGTTGGCGATGTCGCCTGACGTCGCGCGACGGATCATCCCGCTCACCGGATCGACGATGTCGGGCGCTGAGCTCGCCGTGGCGATGACGGGCAGCTCCCTCGGGAACGTCACGTCGTACTTCGGGTCCCGGCCCCGTAGCGTGATTGTCGGCGGGACCAGTTTGCGATAGCGCTCAACGACTTCGGAAGGGATCTTCACCAGCTCGGTGTCGTTGTCGACCACCGCCCCGTGCTCGGCGAACCGTTGCCGAGCCTTCTCATTGCGCACGATGAGGCCGACGTCCTCGAGGATTTCGAGGGATGCCTCGTGAACGTCGCGCACATGCTTGTCGTCGAGGTAGCTGAAGTACTGCCCGGCCATGTAGCTCCGATCCTATGGCTCGTTCGGCTTCGTAGGAGCCTAGGGACGCTCACCATTGACCAGTCTGGCATTGACGTCGTCAATGACACCGAGCAGTTCGATGGGCTCATCGATCACGTAGTGGGCTCCGGTCTTCCACAGCAGGTCGCGGGTGTGCTCGACCCGTCGTTGAATCTCATCGGCAGGCATGGTTTCAGCTTCCTCGAGTGTGTCGATATCCATGTAATTGCTGTAGCGGGCGATGCCCACGGTCCAGCAGCCGGCCTCGAGCCCCTCACCGACCCCGGAGGTGGTGTCGTCGACCTTGACGACCGACTGAATCGGATGGATGTCGAGAAGGTCGAGATTGCGATACACCATGAAGGGCCGCGGCCGGGCGCCGTGCACCACCTCGTCGCCGGCCACGGTGCAGTCAGGATGGAACTGCTGCTCCTTGGCATGCTCGAGAAGGACATCGACCATTGAACGGAGAAAGCCCGTTGACATGCCGATCTTGATGCCGTACTCGTTCTGGAGTTTGTCGGCCATCTCCACCACCCCCGGCAGCAGGGCTGCATAACGCGGCAGGACCTCGATCTGCATTGGCACGAAGTCGGCAAACATCGCATCTACGTCGCCCTGATCCGGATACTCACCGTGAGTCCGGTTCCACCGCTCACGAATCGTGTCGAGCTCGGTGAGCGCCTTGATGTGGAGATCCTTGCGCAATCCCATCGGGCCGCGGGCTTCGCTCATCGAGATTTCGACGCCATACTTCTTGAACACTTCAACGAAGACGACGGCCGGGGCCATTACGTAGGCGTCGGCGACGGTGCCGCTCCAGTCAAGAACGACACCCTTGACCTTGCCCCGGTACCTTCGTGTGTATGTGTACTCCGGGTAATTCACTGCTGCTCCTTGATGTGACTTGATCGCATGGTTGATTGGATTCCTTGGTGAGCTGATCGAGCGGCGTGCGGGACGCTCACAGTGCCGCCACTGGCAGCTCGACACCCATCTCGGTGAGTACCTCACCGATGGCGTCGAGAAGGTTGCGGACGTCTTCGGGAAAGATCCGGCCGATGGTGCCGATGCGGAAACAGTCGGCCGCGGTGACCTTGCCGGGGTATATCACGAAGTTGCGGGCGCCAAGCCTCTCGTAGAACTCGCCAAACGTGAACGCATCGTGTTCGGGGTAGTGGAACGAAGTGATGATGTATCCCTGATCTGCGGGGTCGAGATACTCGACCAATCCGAGGCGCCGGGTGCCGGCAACGAGCACCTCATAGTTGGCTCTATACCGCGCACCACGCCCCACTACGCCATCCTCGTCGTCGAGTTCGTCCAGAGCCTGATGGAAGGCACGCAGGACATGGGTCGGAGGCGTGAATCGGAACTGCCCCGTGGCTTCGAGCCCCTCGTACTGGGCGAGGAGGTCGAGGCTGAGGCTGCGAGCATGACCCTTGGTGGCTAGCAACGCCGCGGTTCGCGCAATGACGAATGAGAAACCGGGAACACCCTCAATGCATTTGTTGGCCGACGACACCAGGTAGTCGACCCGCGCCTCATCCATGCTCAGTGGCACCGCGCCGAAGCTGCTCATGGCGTCGACAAAATACTGTCGTCCATGGCGATGGACGACCTCGCCGATCTCGACCACGGGGTTGATGATGCCGGTCGTCGTTTCACAGTGGGCGACACTGACATGGGTGATTGCACTGTCACCTGCGAGAACGGTGTCGACATCGGAGGCACTGGGGACTCGATCCTCAGCAACGTCTATGACCACCGTGGCGATCTTCAGCATCTCGGCCAGCGCCACGATACGCCGTCCGTAGGCGCCGTTGACGACAGCCAGCAGCTTGCCGTCCGGGGGCACGGCCGACGACAGGACGGACTCCAGGCCGAACGTCCCGCTTCCCTGCATTGGTATCGCAGTGTGGGTATCGACGCCTACCCCGGCCAGTTCGACCAATCGGCGGCGTATGTCGCGGACCATCTCGATGAATCCCGTATCGCGCGATCCGACATCGCGCAGCATTGCGGCCTTGACCGTGCTGCTGGTCGTGAGCGGTCCCGGCGTGAACAGCAGGCTGTCGAAGGTGCCGACATCGCCGCGCTCGGTCATAGGGCCTTCCGATTCGTCTGGTATATACCAGAT
>JAAELU010000164.1 GCA_024226255.1 bacterium
GAAGCGCTTGGATGGGTGATCGTCAACGACGACCCAGTGGTCTTTGAGATTCAGCCGAAGCCAGATCGGTTGCCAGGGATCTTGTTCTTGGCCGTCGACGAAGCCAAGCAGGGGCAGAACCGTCTCCATATCGACCTGCGTCCCGACGACCAGAGCACCGAGGTGGAGCGGCTGATCGGGATGGGAGCTTCTCGTGTCAACGTTGGGCAAGGCGAGGTTCCCTGGGTGGTTCTGGCCGATCCCGAGGGGAATGAATTCTGCGTTCTTGGGGCCCGTCAAGCCTCGATCTAGGCAAGCACGCTTGGCGCCGCGAAGGGACAGCACGACCGTGGACTGCAACAGTCCGGTCACCATCTACACACTCGGGTACGCCCGCGATCTGAGTGCCTCCACCATTGACCGTGACAGCAAGGCGGGCTGCTCAGCCGGAACCACTCATCGCACCCTGCGTAGTCTCGCCTACGACCGCCTGGGTCACTCGCCTGCCGGTTGCCGAGCGTGGCGATCTGGTGCTTCTGAGCGGTGATGTCGAGCGGTGGATCAGCCGGTGGGGCACACACGTGCGATCGGATCGGCAGGCTCAACCGGTCGAGCGGTTGCCGCTCCATGGGGCATAGTTCCCCATGAAATCCGACCCCGAACCATCCTGGCTGCCGATCGCGATCCAACGGTCTGTGCCGAGGAGTGGCTCGATCACTTCGCCGGACCCAAGCGTAGCTTCCCAGTGTTCGGCAGCAGACCAAGTGCCCTCGCCGAGGATGTCCTCGTCCCAGCTCATTCCGTTGACGCGAATGGTGCGGACCTTTGGTAGGCCACCTCGGCCGCAAGCGGTCTCAAGACGCTCGAACAGGCCCACGGCCTCGTTGATCGAGTTCGTCGGCGTGACCAAGCCAAGTTGAATGTCAGTGACCTTGCCGCCTGTGGCGACTGTACGTGAGCGAATCTCTTGTCGCCATTCTCTGTGGGGTTCGAGTTTTGTCGCTGCTCCGATGTCGAGGTGGTCATAGCGGAGATAGTACGGAGCCCCTCTTCGAGGATCGTAGAACAGACCAAGAACTACGGTCGGGTGCTTAAAACAGGTGCGGGTTCTTCTGTCCGGCTTGTTGGGTGGCTGCTCGGCCAGCCAGATGTCGAGGTACCCGTCAAGCCCGGAGTACGGCCAATGAAGGGCATAGGCCGCACTCAGGAGCGCGTCGCGGGGATCACCGACAACAGGACTACTGCGGAGATAATCACGGGCGAGAAACGCCTCAAGCTCCTTGTCACGGCGCTTCTTCTTCATGCTCACAGGAGGTACTTCGACCGGAGCACCAGTCGGCGACCAAGGCCTCCCCGCGCTCGGAGGAACAGTGTCGACCAGAGTCGCTCCGTCCATCAAAGGATGCTGCTCGTTCAACACCGGGTTGTCCGGACTCCGAAGCGGAGCGAGAACCGTAGGGGACTGGCCTGGATCTGTTGGGGGTTGGGCTGCGACAACGGTGTCCGAGCTGGCCGATCTGATCGAGTTGAGCTCGGTGATGAACTGGGCAGCCGTGGCCGGCCGGTCACCGGGAATCTTGGCTAGAGCCGAGACGAGGAACATGTCAAGGGTCGGGAGGCCGATCGGCGTGACGGGTTGGGTGAGGATACGGGCCATGTAGCCGGCAGGGGTGTTGTTGGTCTCACTGTCGAACGGTGTCCGGCCTACGATCAATGCGTAGAGGGTGGCGGCCAAGGAGTACAGATCGGATCGCTCGTCGCGGGGATCACCAGAGTGTTCTTGGCCGGGGGCGGCCGGGTTGGGAGTGCCGAAGGTTTCCGGCGCGGTGTACGGAGCCGAGAATGCCATGGCCGACGTGGCGGTCGATTCACGGATGGCCGCGATCCCAAAATCGCTGAGTTTCACCACTCCGGTGCTCGAGACCAGAATATTGGCCGGCTTCACGTCCTTGTGTAGGACCCCCGAGCTGTGGCTGTGCCCGAGCGCCTCAGCAATGGGTACGATCACGTCGATAGCCTCGTGCAGCTCGAAGGGCCCGTCAACGTCGAGACGATGCTGGAGCGACCCGCCCGACAAGTACTCCATCACCAAGTACGGCTTGCCGCCAGCCTGGGTGAACCCCGAGTTGAACGGGGTAACGATGTTGGGATGCTGATCGACCGACCCCATGGACAGCTGCTCCCGACTGAAGCGCCGCACCCCGGCATCGTCAACGGCGTCCAGAACCTTGACCGCAACCCGTCGATCGAAAGCAACCTGAAGCGCCGAGTACACGACCGCGAATCCACCACGCCCGATCTCCCTGTAGTCACTCAGACCCTCGATCCCGAGATCGACCTCCGTGCCCATTCCAACTCCCCATCAGTCCCACCCGACACTACCTTCTGGGATCGAGAGCCGCTCCGGCGCCACCGTGGGCCCAACGACTGCTGGTTGTTGCGGCACCGAGCGACAACGCTGCGCCAAACAGGCAAGGGATTACCCCCATATCTACACTTGAATCGTGCGCGGAGATCCTGAGCTGACCAGGGCCGACACGTCCGGCCGTCGTACCCGATCACCTGGAGCACTCTCCAAGGCATGACTTTCTGTGCGTGCTGGCGACGCCTTCGAGGATGCCGGGGCTCATGTCGAGGAACTGGCCAATGTGGCCGCTCCGGGGCGCGGATGTGTTGTGGGCACGCGATCTTCGGCTGGGCCTTGGACAGTAGGGTTGTCGTGATGAGGGGCGGGGCTCGGGTTCGTTGGCTGTCGGTGGGTGCGTGTGGCCTGGTCGCCGTCGCTTGTTCACTCGGGGTCGACCACTCTGACGGATCGCCCTCGGAGCCTGCACGAACCTCATTGGATAGGGCTGACACCCA
>JAAELU010000165.1 GCA_024226255.1 bacterium
CGTAAGTCAATGACGTGCAGAATATTAAGTAAAAACTACGACTCAAATGACCTTGAGATTTCGGTTTGCCGGAAATCTGCAAAATCGATGAGCAACGACTCCTCCGCCATCGTCCAAAAAGTCTGGAACTACGCCCACGTCCTCAAGAACGCGGGCGTCGGTTACGGCGACTACGTCGAGGTGCGAGCCGCACGGGCGTTCATCACCTACCTGCTCTTCCTCAAGCTCGCCGACGAGATGACCGAGCTGGGCTTCGACAACCCCATCCCCGCGGAGTTCCAGTGGTCCGAGCTTTCCAACAAGAGCGGCGACGAGCTCGAGGTCCACTACCGCCACACCCTCGAGAACCTCGGCACCGAGCCCGGCCTGGTCGGCATCATCTTCCGCAAGGCCCAGAACAAGATCTCCAACCCCTCCGACCTCCAGCGCGTCATCAAGATGATCGCCGACGAGGATTGGTCCGGCATGGACGTCGACATCAAGGGCGCCATCTACGAAGGCCTCCTCGAAAAGACCGCCAGCTCCTCCGACAAGGGCGCCGGCCAATACTTTACGCCCCGCCCCCTCATCCGCGCCATCGTCGACGTCATGACCCCGACGCCGGGGCAGGTCATCGGCGACCCCGCCTGCGGCACCGGCGGCTTCCTCCTCGCCGCCCACGACTTCATCCAG
>JAAELU010000166.1 GCA_024226255.1 bacterium
GGCGAAGCGGCCGCCGAAGGTCCGCGCCAGGGCCAGGGCGAGGAGGGTCTTGCCGACCCCGGGCACCCCCTCCAGGAGCACGTGGCCGCCGGCGAGGAGCGCCGCCATCACCTGTCCCACGACCTCCTCCTGGCCGACCACTGCGCGGGCGATCTGCCGGCGGATCCGGCGCACCGTCTCAGCGGCGGCGGCGGGGTCGGCGGCGACGGGAACGGCGGCGGCGAGTTCGTCCGGGTCGGCGGGTGAGGGAGACGGCGGCGGCGGCAGCGGGTCACTCATGTGGATCTCCTCAGTTTCTCGAGCACTAGAACGGTGCGGGTGAACTGCTGACGGTCGCGGGTGTCGCCGAGGACGAGGGCCTGGGTCGGCCTCGCCGCGGTAGCCCCGGTGGCGGACCTCCTCGACCCGCTCGGGGAGCAGCAGCAGGGCCAGCGCCAGGGCGAGGGGGCGCAGAGGCACCCAGGGCCGCCCGCCCTCTGGGCCGCCGTCGGCCGGCAGCAGCAACTCGATGCTGTGCGCGGGATGCCCATCAGGAGAAATATAACCTCCTCAGAGGGGCGTTGGTGGGGTCCTCGGCAGACGAGGCCGGGGACCTCGTCTGCTTCATGTCCTGGGATCGTTGCGATGAGGTGGCTTGTTGAGCTCCATGCCGTCCTGCCGTCTGCTAGTCCAGTCCCGTCGGATGCGCCCTACCCCTGGGGGTGAGTCCTGCCCCACCCAACGGACAGGCGAAAGCTACCCCAATGAGTGTTCCCTGCACAGACGAATGGCGCCAGCCTACGGCGGTGTAGGAAACTGAAGTAGAGATGGTCCGATCGTGTGTGGGTCGAATGAGAGCAATCGTCCGCCTCGAGCGCTACATCGTCCTCGGCTACCCGGAGCCGCAGAATCTCGAAGACGTCGAGCTGCTGCTCGATGAGAATCCCAACGTCGAGAACGTGGAGAGGAACATCTGGCTCACGCTGTCGGTGGCGGGTGCCCCGGAGAACGATCCGCCCTTGCCCCGCGATCCTCTCATCGATCCGGCGCCGGGTGATCCGGAGCTGTACCAGTGGGGCTCGCACACGCTCAATCTGCCGGCGGCCTGGCAGTATGCCAAGGGGCACGCGTGGGTCGGCCTGATCGACACGGGTCTCGAAGTCGCGCACCCTGATCTCCGGACCTACAGCCGTGACGTAGACGACAACCTGGTGTTCGACGGCGGGAACTTCCGCGAGCACTTGTCGGAGGACATCCGGTTCGAGGATTGTAACGTGGATGAGATGGGCCTGGAAGACGGGATCACCCGAGACAACGCTGGCCACGGCACCCACGTCGCCGGCATCGTTGCGGCGACGACCGACAACGTCGATCCGGACACCGAAGAAGGGATCGGTGTCACCGGAGCCTGCTGGAACTGCAGCATCTTGATGACCAGGACTTTCGCCGACGACGATCCCGAGAATGGAAATCCCGAGTTCCCCCAGCGACAAATGGACAGAGCAGCAGACTCATTTCGCTTCCTCGTAGATCATGGGGCGCAGAACATCAACATGAGCTTTGGGGTTGGCGAGACGGGATGTCCCGACGGCGAGTTAGATCTGGGGCTTTTTTGCCAAACACTCGCCTTGGCCGAGGAACGCGATGTTGCTCTTCTGGCATCTGCCGGAAACGACAAAACCGTCATCGATTTCCCAGCGAACGATCCTAGGGTGATGTCGATTGGTGGTATCGAATTCGACGATGCGAGCAGTACGGGCTACTCCTTCTGGGACGAAGCGCCTGACTGTCCCCCGTTTCCCTCTCCTCCCTATCCGCCAAACACCGAATGCGGATCGAACTTCGGGCCGGAACAAGACCTTGTGGCGCCGGCCAAGTCGGTGGTATCGACGGTCTATACCGGTTTCGACCATGCGTTGTTTGCCAGTCGTGGCGACAACTTCCATCCGTTGGCGGGCTATGGAACTTGTACGGGAACTTCGATGTCATCACCGTACGTCGCTGGCATTGCGGGAATCTTGCGTTCAATAAATCCTATGCTATCGAAGAAGGAGATCCGCGGGAGACCTTCATGAAGACTGGATCATCGGCCGAGCTGCACGTTCTTGAGATCCTTTGTTTAATCTTGGCGTTCGCCTTGCCGTCGTCCGGCGCCAGCGCGGCCACTTTCGTCGTCACCACGGAGACTGACGACAACGGCTTCTGCGAAGTTGACGACTGTGCTCTCCGCGAGGCAATCCTCGCCGCAAACGTAGCGCCAGGCCTGGACACGGTGATTCTACCTGCCGGCCTGTATCAGCTGTCCATCGTTGGCCCGGCTGATAATCAGTCGATAACAGGCGATCTCGACATCTTGGACGATCTCGAGATTCTGGGCGGTAGCAGTGATTCGACCATTATTGTCGGCGATGGCACCGATCGAGTAATTCAGGTAAGACACAGTACGGTCATTATATCGGGCGTTACTATCACTGGGGGGCGGGCGGGTGCTTCAGGGGGGGGAGTTCGCGCCACCGTCAGCGATTTGACGATCATCAACAGTGCAATTACTGGGAACAGCACGACCCAGGACGGTGGCGGCGTCTCCTTTGGCGTTGGGGAGATGGTTTTGATCGACACCATCGTCAATGGCAACTCAGCAGGAGCAGAGGGTTTTGGTGGCGGTATTCACATCGTTGGAATCACCGAAACCACAGTTGATGTGATCAACTCCACTCTTAGCGGAAATTCGGCGTTTTCGGGGGGTGGCATCTACAGCCTTTTTGATAGCTACGTGACCATCATCAACAGTACCCTCGCGGAGAATACCGCCAGCTTCCGGGGCGATGCATTCGCCAACGACTTCAGCTTCCCGCCGACCTTCGCCAACACCCTCATCGTGGGCGACTGCGCGATCCTCTCGAACATCCCGATCTCCCACGGTGGCAACATCGAAAGTCCAGGCTACACCTGCTACCTACAGCATCCCACCGACCGCGCCAATGTCGCCGACCCCGGAATCGCACCCCTCTCCGACAACGGCGGTTCGACCTTCACGCACGCTTTGCTGCCGGGCAGCCCGGCCATCGACACGGCGATCAACGGCCGGTGCCCGGCCACGGATCAACGGGGGATCGGCCGACCCGTCGACGGCGACGGCGACGGGGTCGCCACTTGTGACGTTGGGGCTTTCGAGCTCCACCCGAAGCCGCTGGTGGTCGACATACCCGCTCTGAGCCCGGCTGGTTTCGCGGCCTTCGCCATCCTGCTGGCAGCAGTTTCCTTGTTCGCAATCCGGCGGGCACAGAACGAGGAACGGCGCGCCGGCGGTGGCAGCGGGTCACTCATGCGGATCTCCTCAGCTTCTCGAGCACCTGAACGGCGCGGGTGAATTTCTGACGGTCGCGGGTCTCGCCCAGGGCCAATGAATGGTAGACCGCCTTGCGGTCGAGGCCGGCGACGGCCGCCGCCCGCTCGGCGAGCTTGCGGAGCTCCGCCGCCGCCGGCTGCTGCAGA
>JAAELU010000167.1 GCA_024226255.1 bacterium
CCAGTAGGTACGGCCGCAACCCGGGAATCGACACCCGTCGTCACGCTGGCGCACCAGGCGACGTAGCCAAGGTGGAATCGACCGCGTCACCCGGCCGACGCCAACGACCGAACCATCCTTAGCATGGGCCACGAGCTGTAGGCGACCGTCACAAGTCATGCGGCGGATCGCCTCCATGGGGACATCGGGACCGTGCTCAGCCACTCCGACCCGATCGGACAAAGCCAACAGCGAGGCGTCGGCGTGCACGACGACGGTGGCAAGGTCATGATTTGGGTGTTCGGCAAGAGCGTTCGAGGCCATCTCAACGAATGCATCGGCCAGCGCCATGTTGGGATCCTTGGGAACGTCACTCAGAGGCTCCTCAGGGTTGTTCCAAGCCAGCAATCGCATTGCGGTGTCAACCACCAGTCCGTCCTGACCAGGGATCGATCCCTTGAAGTGATACTTCATCTCGTCCCGGTCGAAGAACCCTTCAAACCACCGTTCCTTGCGGGTCTGCTCCACCTGGCGCGGAGTTACCCGTCGTACGGAGCGTGCATTGCTTTCGAGTTCCTCTGCCGTCGAAGCGATCACATCCTCGGCAACGAGGTCCTGGTCCGCGGGTTCAACAAATCTGAGGGTCTCCTTGATCTGATCGAATCCGAGCTCGCCGCCTGCCATCAGTTCACCGAACCGCGGATAGTCAGAAAGCTTCTTGGCCACACGGGCCCAGGTCCGAGCGGTGCGCGAGTGAATCCGTAGGTTCGCCACCAACCATTCGGAAGCGGTCTGCGATCCGTGAGCCCAGTAGGACTCATCCCGCTCCGCTTCGGCAACAGCTGCCAGCAGATCCGCCATTGCCGCGGTCATGACGCCATGTGCACGAGTGATGCGCTCGGTGAGGGCCTGGTTCTGTTGGACCATCTCCGGTGTCGATCTGTGCACGGCCGCTTCCTAACTTCGTTGCCAGGTCGGGCCGCCAAGCCGACTCCACAAACATACAAACCGGGTGTGACAAGAAACGGGCGATCATCGAGGTTTTTCCCCGAGGCTGCCGTGTTGAAGCTGTCACCTAGGACCGTCGTCGCTCAAATCGGTGTCGCGGGGATATCGATGCCGCAGTCGGCACCGCCTGCACAGGACCGGCGACCGCGTCCTCGTTGAGGAGTTGCATCTCGGCGCAGATCGCTACGTATCACCACGTGGCCGGCGCCATCTTGTAGCTGAGTCGTTCATGGGTCCTGCGAGCTGTAGCGCTGGTTTGGTACCTTTGTACTCATAGAGGGAGAGGGTTGGTTTTCTATGTACTCGATGGTGTCCATGCGCAGGGGGCTAGCCGCAGCAGCGGTTGCCTCGCTGTTTGTTGGGATGGTGCTGCTGTCATCAGGCACGGCCCAGGCCGCAGTCAATGGAGGTTGCGCCGGTTCGGCGGACTTCACAGCCGACTCAGTGGGTGCCTACACGCCCGCCAATGACACGAGGGACAATGCGATCATCGTGCCCAAGGCTGATGGCAATGTCGCCATGTGGGAAGGGTCGGTTCCCGGCGAGAACAAGGACTTCGGCGGCAAGGTCGAGATCCGAATTGGCCCGGCATGGATCGAAGTCGCCGACTGGGGCTTCCCTGATCACAACGGCGAGAACGTCGATGACGAGCGCTCTGACTTTGGCGACTACAACATGGACGAGTTGTGGGACGTCATCCCGAAGAACATCGCTCAGGGAATCTACGAGGCGCGCGCCTCGCACAGTGCATCAAACGTCAACTGCGATGCTCAGTTCTTCGTGAAGTTCGAGGGCAACGCCCTGGAGAGCCCAATCGTGATCGTGGCGATCATTCTGCTGGTCATCTTCTTGGTGCTCCTCATCATTGCCGGACGCGCCCGCGCTTCGGCAGGCGCATTCAAGGGCCGCCCCGTGCTCGCAGTCATCGCAGCGTTCTTTTTGGCAATAATGATTGCGATCCTGCTCCAGCAGTTCTGCAAGTGGCCGCTCGACAATCTCACGATCATCATCCTGCCGCTCGTGATGATTGTCATCGGACTCATCATTGCGAAGACCGCCCCGTTCGGTGGCGTCAGCACGGGAATCGGTGATGCCAGAGACAAGGCGCGGCAAGCTGCCGAGTCCAAGCTCGAAGACGCGCCGGACAGCGGCGAGATCTTCGAGGATGGCTTCGAGAGTGGCGACACCAGCGCTTGGACCGACGAGTAGGACACATGTGAGATGTGAGATGTGAGAATGAGGACGTGTGTGCTTGTCATAGCGTCCAGCACCACGGCAGTTGTGCGGAGTTGTGAAGTAGCCCCAAACGAACACCGATGGCGGTTCCTCACATCTCACATCGCACGTCTAGGAACTAGAGGAGCGCATGACCGGCCCACCGGATCAGCCCGAGCAGTACAAGGTTGACGGCGACGAGGTTCTCAGGAAGATCAAGGATCTCATCCATGAGGGCAACGTTCGGCGGATCATCATCAAGCAAGAGGACGGACGGAAGCTGATCGAGATACCAATGACGATCGGCGTTGTTGGGGCGTTGTTGCTGCCTGTCTGGGCGGCGATCGGCGCTATCGCCGCCGTCGTCACCGACTGCACGATTGTGGTCGAACGAGCCGACAACGTCGCTTGACGCTTGCTGTCGACTTGTAACGGATTCTTCACAGCCGAATCGGAACGGCCGCGCCACCTGCGGGGTTGGTTGATGTCGGCGTCTATGCCCTCGATGTCGGATCGCAGATGCTGCGTTGTGAGAATCTGGACGTCACCAACCGTCCGGGCCTCCACGTGATTCCTCGGCCCTGTGCGTCAGCCGAGGGCCGTTTCGACGTCATGGCATTCAGCTACGTCGATCTGGGCAGTCTCAAAGGGAACAAGGGCGACCAGAACTACGACGTACCGGCGGGCACAGACGTGTCGTCGGGAGACAGGACGGTGATCGTCCGCTGCCAGCCGTTCCCCCTGATATTCGCGACGGCCACGTTGTCGGCACGAGAGGCTGAGAGTCACATCCAACAACTCACATCCGACGTCTTAGACTCGGATCATGAACACCGCATTTTTGGCTGATCTGGCTCGGCAAACCTCCGGTCTCCATGAGGATGGACTGTTCAAGGCGGAACGTCGCATCGTCTCCCAGCAGGATGCAGTGATCACCCTCGATGATGGCTCGGAGGTCATGAACTTCTGTGCCAACAACTATCTCGGTCTAGCCAACAACACCGACTTGATCGACACGGCCCGCGCCGCCGTCGAGAAGTACGGGTATGGCATGGCATCGGTGCGGTTCATCTGTGGGACACAGTCGGTACACACCGAGCTCGAAGCCGCCATCTCGAAGTTCCTCCACACCGAGGACACCATCCTCTACTCGTCGTGTTTCGATGCCAACGGCGGGCTATTCGAGACGATTCTGTCTGAGGAGGACGCGGTGATTTCGGACTCTCTGAATCACGCTTCGATCATCGACGGGATTCGCCTCTCCAAGGCAAGGAGGTTCCGCTACGCCAACAACGACATGGCCGACCTAGCGGCGCAGCTCGCCGCGGCCTCCAATGCTCGGTACAAGCTGATCGCCACCGACGGCGTCTTTTCGATGGACGGCATCGTGGCCAACCTGCCCGGGATCTGCGACTTGGCGGAGGAGCACGATGCCCTGGTGATGGTCGATGACTCGCACGCCGTCGGTTTTGTCGGGCCCAACGGTGGCGGCACGCCCGACTACTGGGGGGTGCAGGACCGAGTTGACATCGTGACCGGCACACTCGGCAAGGCGCTTGGCGGCGCTTCCGGTGGCTATACCTCGGGACGCAAAGAGATCATCGCCTGGCTCCGGCAACGGTCCCGTCCCTATCTGTTTTCCAACACCCTGGCTCCGGTAATTGCAGCCACGACACTGCGAGCACTCGAGATGCTCGACGGATCCGCCGATCTGCGCGAACGGCTCATCGAGAACTCCCAATACTTCCGCGACAAGATGACGGCGGCCGGCTTTGAGCTGGCGGGCGAGGGGCATCCGATCATCCCGGTGATGCTGGGAGATGCGCAGCTGGCATCGGAGATGGCCGACCGATTGCTGTCTCGTGGGATCTATGTGATCGGTTTCTCGTTCCCGGTCGTTCCCAAGGGGGCTGCCCGGATTCGCACCCAGATGTCGGCCGCACACACCAAGGATCAACTCGATCAGGCAATTGCCGCGTTCATCGAGGTGGGCCGTGAACTGGGAGTGATCGATCGATGAAGGCGCTCGTCAAGGCCAAAGCCGAGCCGGGTCTGTGGCTCGAAGACATTGAGACACCCAAGGTGGGTCCCAACGACGTTCTGGTCCAGGTCCGCAAGACCTCCATATGCGGCACCGACCTGCACATCGAAGCGTGGGATGACTGGGCGCAGCGCACCATTCCGGTGCCAATGGCGATCGGGCACGAATTTATGGGCACGGTGGCCGAGATCGGCTCCCACGTAGAGGGGCTCCAGGTGGGACAACGCGTCTCCGCCGAGGGCCACATCGTGTGCGGCCGCTGTCGTAATTGCCAGGCCGGCAACCGTCACCTGTGTATCCGCACGGTCGGGCTGGGGGTGAACCGGCCGGGAGCCTTCGCCGAGTACATCAGCGTTCCCGGCACCAACATTCAGCCGCTCCCGGACGACATCAGTGACGATATCGGCTGCATATTGGACCCACTCGGCAACGCCACCCACACCGCCCTCAGCTTCAATGTGGCGGGCGAGGATGTGGCGATCACCGGCGCCGGGCCCATCGGGATGATGGCGACTGCGATCTGCCGTCACATTGGTGCCCGCCATATCGTGATCACCGACGTCAACGACGTACGGCTCGAGATTGCAGCTTCGATGGGGGCGGATCGTGCCATCAACGTTGCCACCGAGAGCCTGGGTGACTCGATGAATGAACTCGGTATGAAAGAGGGGTTCGATGTCGGACTGGAGATGTCCGGGGTCAGCTCCGCCCTCCACGACATGATCTCGACAATGAACAACGGGGGCAATATCGCCCTACTGGGGATTCCGTCGAGCGAATCAGCCCCGATCGACTGGAACGACATCGTCTTCAAGGGCCTCACATTGAAGGGCATCTACGGGCGCCGTATGTTCGAGACCTGGTACAAGATGTTGGCGATGCTTCAGACAGGGCTCGATGTATCGCCGGTGATCACGCACCACTTTGCCGCCGACGACTTCGCGGACGCATTCGCCGTCGTGCGCGCC
Organism: bacterium; assembly: GCA_024226255.1. GTDB lineage: Bacteria > Actinomycetota > Acidimicrobiia > Spongiisociales > UBA5794 > JAHEJX01. Next base: position 5,212 of record JAAELU010000167.1, read on the forward strand.
GGCGAGGCGGGGAAAGTCGTCCTGGACTGGACATGACGGCCGGCTATTCGGGTTCACCTCTAGCCAAAAGGCTGGGCATCAGAGAGAGCTACGCCGTTGCGGTTCTCAACGGCCCCGATGATCTGACGGATCTTCTCGAGCCGTTGCCACCAGCAGTGACGTTCCGGACGAGCGCCCGTGGCAAGGCCGATATGGTGATGCTCTTCACCAGGTCCCGCGCCGATTTCGAGCGGCGCATCGACGGGCTGGGCCGAATGATCTTCCCCGACTCGATGATCTGGGTCTGCTGGCCAAAGCGGGCATCGAAGGTCCCGACAGACATGTCAGAAGACGTCGTTCGGGCGGTCGCACTGCCCAAAGGACTTGTGGACGTCAAGGTGTGCGCGATCGACGCCACCTGGTCGGGACTCAAGGTGGTGTGGCGCAAAGAGATGCGCTGACGCCTAGCGGTGACGCCAAACGATACGGCCGCGGGTCGGGTCGTAGGTGGAGACTTCCAACTCGACCTTGTCGCCCGGAATGATCCGAATGAGGCGACCCCGGCGCATTTTCCCTGAGGCACGGGCGATGACCTCGTGTCCGCTGTCCAGCGTTACTTTGAAGCTGGCGTTGCGAAGCGTGGCGGTCACCGTGCCCTGGGCACGGAAGACATCATCACTTCCGGCCATTACTTGTTCTCCATTAGCGTTTTCAGGTTTTTTGGCCTTTCAAGGGCTATCTACTGCTTCCCACGCGGAAATCGTTCAATGACCGACAAGGAAGTCGTTGCCGCATAACGGCATCTATCCGACAGGATAGCTGTACCGGCGGCTCCACCTGCTGCAACGAGGCAAATGTCGAATTTATTCCAATTGGGGGACATCTTGCTCCCGACCGACCGGCCGGGGTGTCGTCGGCTATCAGGCGAATCCGACGATGTCGACATCGACCAAATCCCATTGGTGGGGGGCTGCGATTGACCTGACGGCGACGGCCGTGGCGTCGCCGGTGATCTGAAGGCTGTCGACCTCGCCGGTGTCGAGCGAAACCGTTGTCAGGGCGACCTGGCCCATTTCGCCGCACATCCCTGAAGTGGTAGCCACGGTCACGACGCTCGGGTCGGCTCCAAGGAAACCCATCGTGGTCGCCGGGCCCAATACCTCGAGGAGGCTCTCGTGGTCGGCGGCGCTCTCGCTGAGGTCGTTGCCGTCGAACACCTGGAATCCCAGCGAGCCAGGGGGTCCACACGTGTTTGTAGCCCAGGCGACCAGGCTGGGGTTGGAGGGGTGCACGACGACTCGGGACAAAGTTAGGTCGGATTCGGCGGGAAACGCTCCGAGCGTGGCAGCAACTTCCTCGGCTCCTTCACCCAGCCGGCGGGTGCCGTCATCCAGTTCGATCGGGACGACGCTGTTGCCGTGAAGGTGGCGGGCACCGTCGTGGTCGGCGATGAAGTAGATGGAAGTGGCGTCGTTGCTGAACGCCATCTCAACTATGTGGGCATCGAACGAGGCGGCCAACGTCGCTGGTTCTGTGCCGTCGGTATTGGTGATGAAGATGCCCATTGCCGGATCAAGCTCTTCGTGAAACACCTGGTCACCGCTGACTGCGAGGTGCAGGCCGCTGGGGTGATATGCCACTGCATGGTGTCGCGTCAACGGGTCGATAGGCGAGCTCGTTGCCGAGTCGCCGAGGTACTTGATCAAGCTGCCGGCACCATCGATTCCCACGAGGTTCCTTCCCGTCGGATAGCTGAACTTCCAAGCGGTGTCGTCAGGCAGCTCGGCGCCTTCGCTGGGTCCTCCCACCAGCAACGTTGCGTTCAGCAATGCACGATCGCCCTGCGGTCCGAATTGGATCGAGTCAATTGCGCCGGTTGTCTCGAAGAGGCAGCGTATGGCGCCAGTAGTGGTTGCTTCCCACAGCCGCTCGCCATCCGCCCACACGACGGTACCCTCAACGTTCGCGTCGCCGAGACCCTGGCAGTCTTCGGAGATCGCCACGGTGAGGGGACCGGAGCTCGCGATGACAATGGCCGGTGCGGCCGTCGTGGTTGTCGTCGGCGGCACTGTTGAGGACGTGGTCGACAGTGCTGTTGTAGTAGACGAGGCTGCTGTCGTATCGGGTTGGGCAGTTGTCGTGGTCGCCGTTGCCCCGCCGCACGCCGCCGCGAGCAGTGCGAAGGCCAGGAGAGCTGTTGTCTTGCGCATGAGAAGGTTCATCGGTGGGAGAATCCCGCAGTTGAACCGGAACTGGGGCGCTTCCCAGCCCCGCCGTAAGGTTGTGCGATGAATCGCCGTGCTGTTCTCGTATCAATCGCCGTCTCAATTGCGGCCCTCGTCGCCGTTGGCGTGGTCGTTGGTGTGATCGCTTCGTGAATTCCGGCCTACTCGCGAAGTTTCTGTCGAACAGAGTCACTCCCATGCGTCGTTCTCCCCCTTCGGCTCGCAGGGCCCCGCCACTTCCCCCAAGTGCCTGTCACCCGGAGCGGCGCCAGACGGGGGAAGAGACAGGTAGGGGGTCTCCCGCGAGGTCGCGGGGCTCGTTGCTGTACTACAAATAGAGAGTGCCCCGCCGAGGCGGGGCACTCTCTGCTTTGAGGTCTTTGGTTCGGCTACGCCAGGGTGCGGCGCATCAAGTCCATGTCGTTGCGGATGGTGTGCAGGCGGTCGAGCATCGTGGCCCGCTCGCCCAGCGGGCCGCCGCTGATACGGAGGGACTCATACTGAGCTCGAGTTGCCAGCAACTCGTTGAACAGTGTGCCGAATTCGTCCTGCGGGATCATGCTTCCTCGGCTCATTTGGGTCCTCCTCCCAGTGCCCTCTTCTGCCTCTAGTCAGGCGTGTCGTAGTGGGCTATGCTTGTTTTACCTATTACAGATAGTAACACAAAGGCGTAAGGAGTCAAGTGGATTTCTCACATTACAGCGATGCTCCGGTTCAGATCGCCGTCGACCTCGTCAACACCCTCGACGCGGCTACCAGCGAGGACCATCTCGCCTCCCCATCAGACGTCGCCGCCTTCCTCGAAACTCATGATGAGGGAGAATGGTGCCGGCCGGGCTGGAAGGCTGCCGAGCGCGATCTGCACGAAGTACGGGCGCTACGGGCTTTGCTTCGAGACGTCTTTGAGGCCGGTGACGAGAGCGATGCTGCGGACGCGATCAACGTGATCCTTACGGACGTAGGTGCAGTTCCTCGCCTCAGCGTCCATGCCGGGGCTGATCCTCATTTGCACTTTGAGCCCCTTGAGGCGGCCCCTGCCCGATGGCTTGGCGCCGTGACCGGCATGGGACTCTCGGTGGCTCTCATAGAGGGTGGCTTCGAGCGGTTCGGGATCTGTGGCTCGGCGACATGTGCCGATGTCTTTGTGGACACGTCGCGCAACCGATCCCGACGTCACTGCTCAGACACGTGCACAACTCGGGAGAACGTGGCCGCCTATCGGGCACGACAACGTGCTGAGGCGTAGCCGCACCCGCAAGCTTCGATCCATCTGTTCTTGCGTAGCTGACGGCATATATCGGCCGTGATGGACGCAAGAACGGAGGTGCGCTCCGGTGCCTGAGGGCGCGCCTGCGAGTTCCCCATGCCTCTTCCTGAAGCCTCGCTACTGTCCTCGCGGCATTTCGCCGCCCTCGGGTCCATAGAAAACGACCCAGGTTTCGAAGTCGTCGGTGAAGTCCTCGAAGCGGTGCTCGACTCCGGCAGCAACAAACAGGGCGTCGCCGGGCTGAAAGGCCACGCTCTCGCCACCACAGAAGAAGGTTCCCGAACCCTTGGCGACGAAGTACAGCTCGTCCTGGCTGTGGGGCTGCTGATCGTCGATGTCGCGGGGAGCGTATAGCTCCAGCACCATCGAGCCTCGGGCGTGGCGAACTGTGAACGGTCGCCCACCGGCATCGCGGACTGCGGTCACGGCCTTGCGGGCGTCGTTCAGGGTGAAGATGATTGGGTCGCTCATGGTCAGAGGCTAACGGAATGGCGCCCCCGACTTCGATCGTGGAGTCGTCGTTTGCAGTACTTTTCCTGCCGCCAGCGGCTACGATTTCGGCCCGGCCCATCGGCTGGTGGGCGGCACCCGGACAAGGGACGATCAAGATGGCTGAAGCACGCCGTTCGAGTCGCGCCAGAGAGGCCAAACGCGCCCAGCGCGCCAGGACCGGCATCGGGACGGTCCGCCCCGGAATGTCTGGTGGCCAGTACCTGCCACTGCAGCCGAACGAGATCGAGCGGGTCCATGAGGCGGCGCTCGACATCCTGGAACGGATCGGCATTGGCGACGGGATTCCCCAGTTCGTCGAGGCTGCGGAGGCAGCCGGATGCACCCTCACCGACGAGGGTCGGGTATTGATGCCCCGCGGCTTGGTGGAACAGATGATCGAAGCCGCTCCCAGCTCGATCGTGCTCTACGGACGTGATCCGCGCCACGATCTCGAACTTTCGAGTACCCGGGTTCACTACGGGACTGGTGGTGCCGCCATATCGGTGCTCGATTCGCACACCGGAGAGCACCGTCCTTCGACGCTTGTGGATCTCTACGACTTCGCTCGTCTCGCCGATCAGCTCGACAACATCCACTGGTTCAGTCGAACAGTGGCGCCGACCGAGTTCAGCGAAGCCGTCGATCTCGACATCAATACCGCATACGCCACCATGGCGGGGACACAGAAGCACATCGGCACGTCCTTCATGCAGTCCTGCAATGTCGATGCGACGGTTGCAATGTTCGACATGGTGCTCGGGGGCGAAGGGCGATTCAAGAAACGGCCCTTCTGTCAGCTCCACGCCACAACGACGGTGCCACCGCTGCGGTTTTCCGTCGATACCGCGTATGTGATGGCCGCGGCCCTCAAACACGGGATGCCGATCAACGCCATCACCGCCGGTCAGGCCGGGGCGACGGCGCCGGCGACGCTCGCCGGAGCGCTCGTCCAAACGACGGCCGAAACGCTCGGTGCCTTGGTCTTTGTTCAGCTGCTGTCGCCAGGGCATCCGTTCATCTTCTCCAACTGGCCATTCGTGTCCGATCTGCGCACCGGAGCGATGTCCGGGGGGAGCGCCGAAGCGGGCATCTTGAACGCCGCCTCTGCCCAAATCGCCAACTACTACAACCTGCCAAGTGGAGTGGCTGCCGGGATGGCCGACTCCAAGGTGCCGGACGCCCAGGCCGGCTACGAGAAGGCGCTGACGACGGTTCTCGCAGGGCTGGGCGGCGCCAATCTCGTCTACGAGTCCTTCGGCATGTTGGCCAGCCTGCTGGCGTGTTCCAACGAGATGATGGTCATGGACGATGAGATTCTTGGCGCCGCGCTGCGTACAGTCCGCGGCATCGAGGTTACGGACGAGACGATGTCGGTCGACTTGATTGTGCAGACTGTCCATGGTCCAGGTCACTACCTGGGGTCCGATCAGACGCTGGCGGTCATGGAATCCGAGTACGTATACCCGACAGTTGGCGACCGGCTCAACCCAGACGATTGGAAAGACCGCGGCAGCACGGATATGTGGGAGCGGGCGCGGCGCCGGGTGCGGGACCTGTTGTCGACGCACTACCCGAACTACATAGACCCGGAGCGTGATGCCGTGATTCGTGACCGCTTCAACATTCAACTGCCGCCAGATGTGATGGCGGCGAATCCTCACCGATGGAGGCCAAATGATTGAACCGACCGACCTGGTCGCAGCTTTTGAACGCAATACGTGGATCATCGAGGCACAAACCGAAGCGCTGAGCCACGAGGACAGCCTGATCCAGACTGAGTGGAACATCAACTGTCTCAACTGGGTGCTCGGCCACATCGTTCAGGGCCGCGACGACATGCTCAACAGCCTCGGCCAGGACCGGCTGTTTTCCCCCGAGGTGTCTGAACGTTATGCCAGAGAGTCGGATCCAGTGGTCGAAGACGGCCCCAATGTCCTCCAACTCAGCGAGCTGATCGGTCTGGTTCGTCAAAGTCAGGAGCGAATCGGCGAGGCCATCGGCACCATGACCCTGGAGGACTTTGCCGCGGAGCGGACTCGTGGCGAACGCACCTACACCGTCGGTTCGAGCGCCCATTTCAGGTACTTCCACGACACCTATCACACCGGCCAAACGGAGTTGCTCCGCCAGATCGCCGGCGTCGGCGACAAGATCATCTGACCCTTTGTTGCCATGTACGGACGTCAGGGCGCTCCGACGTCGAGGCCTTCGACTGACTCCTCCAGATCCTCGACCTGATCCTCGAGTTCCTCCAGATCGTCTAGTGCATCGCGAACCGCGGCGGCCGAGGCCGCACCGCCGATCTCCTGCAGCGTGGCCGCCACGTGCTGAGCCCGCAGACTCACTCGTTCGGTTTCGAGGAGAACGAACTTGCCGACTCTCTTCAGCCACCGTGAGGCAATCCGTGCCAGGCGGCCCAATCGACCCAGCCGCGCCAATCGTCCGATGCCCGCGGAGACGAATTCGGAGGAGACGGCTCCAGCCCACCGAGCCGGGTTCTGCCGGAGAGTCTCGATGTCGAGGACGATCTCGGCGAACTCGATGGGATCGTGAAATGCCAGCCCGACGACGCCACCCATGCTGGACCAGGCTTCGCGGAACCGGTGGCGATCGACGATTCCGACCAGAGACAAATCTGCCACAGTCAGGGCGGCGCCGCCGATGGCTCCCAGTAGCCCTTCGAAGAACTCAACGATCAGTGGCGAGTTGCGCTCGATCGATTGGCGCCGGATGAAGGCATCAGTGGCCGCGCCGAGTTGTGCAAGCAGGCCCGCTTCGGCCAAGGCTGTGGCGGCCACGGTGCGGTGCCGGGGCTCGAGACCGGCAAGACCGGCGAGAGTGGCAACCAGGGCATCGTCCGACTGAGCTGCCTCGGCGGCGCAGATCTCGATGAACTCCAAGGCGACTTCGAGTGGTGCTTCGTTGCGAACGGCGGCGGCGATCGCCCCGAACCGTGTGCCGGCCTCAGCATTTGCCAACCGGAAGAGAGCCTGAGCACCGGCACTGCGGGCGATCACGGCGAAGAGCTCCGCCTCCTCGGTTTCGCTGAGGTTGCCCCCGCGGACACCGTCGAGTTCATGGAACCATCGGTACAGCTCGTCTGTGTTCAGCCGAGAGAGCACGGCGTCGATCTCGACCGGTGCCAGCCCGGCCAAGATCTGCTGGATCGCCAGGAGGTCGCCTCTGCCAACGTCACTGAACCACGACTCGTCCAACAGCCTTCTGATCTCGTCGACCATCCGGGCCACCCGTTGCCAGTCAGGTGTGGGCCGCGGACGTGCCCGGGCGATCTGATAACCCAGGAAGTCGATGACCTCGGTGAAGGCGGCAACCACATCGGGATGAGGCAGCGACTCAGCCAGCAGGTACTCGTTTCTCTGAGCCACACCGAGTTCGTAGGTGAGCTCAGCACAGCGCAACTCAGCCCGGTTGCCGGCGGTGGTCGCAACACCGTTCGAGAGCCGGGCCAGCCTCTCGAAGGCGGCGTCGAGATCGGCTTCGATGTGCTCTGTCGATCGAGACTGCAATCGTGGCAAGGCCGGCTCGACCGGTGGCAGAGCGTCGAGATGCCACAGCAATGTCTCCTCGGCCTCGCTCAACATGCGACGACGCTCCATCAGGTCGTGTGACCGGCGGTCGGCCCACTCAGAGGCAATCGCCAGGTGGCGCAACCCGACTGCGGCTCCGAGGCGGCTACAGAGCTCGTGCATGTCGAGGCGGTGCGCCGCCAGCGCCCTGCTCTTGTTGTCCAGGCTGACTGCGAGCTCGGCCATTCGGGACGTGTCCCACCGGATATCCATTTCCCCCCTAGTTCGTCTACCTGCTGTATATACGGCTGGCAACGGCGATTCAATACCCCTGATGTGCGACGCCAAGCGCTCGGAGTGTCAGAGCCGGCGAGTTTCGCTAGCCGCCGACCGCTGGAGGGAACTCAATGGCGGCGAGTCGCTCGTCGAAATTGGTGCGTTCCTCGCCCGATGACCAAATGTGGTCGAGTCCATTCCTTTCGATGAAGTCGAGGTATGTCCGCAAGCGTGCCCGATGGCCGTTGTTGAGGCGGCTGTAATCGGCACCGGCGTGGAGTTCAGCGGCGTCGATCCTCTTGAGGTCTCGCATTCGTGAATGTGGTATCTCGAAGTATTGGGCAAGCTCGAGCGTGCGCCAATCATGGGTGAACACAAAAGCGGGGGTTCCGGCCATCAGTGCTGCCATGTTGCCGTGGATCCGTGTCCCGAATGAGAAATCTTGTTGTGCCATGAAGCTCAGCCACGGCCCAACGTCGATGAAGAAGCGCACCTTCTTGTCCCGGTAGGCGATATGTGACGTGTGCGCCGGGATCTCGCTGGCCCGCGTAGTCGGGCGGACGATGAGCTTGTCGCCCTTCACAAGACGTCGCAGCGTCAGCTCGTCCTGGGCTACATAGGTGAGGTTTGGATACTTCGGCAGGTGGCGCTTGAGCACCGATCCCATGCGTTTTCTGTATGGGGTGATGTTGATGGCGACCTTGGACTCGGCGTCCAATCGCGGAACCTTCTTGGAGACGTGCAGCCGAGTCCCGTTCATGAACATCGAGGGGCACCCGATGGTCTCGATATCACTGAATCCGAGCTCGCTCAGATACTCGGCCGTGAACTCGCCGCGGACGCCAATGGTGGCCGAACGATCCAAGACCGCGCCCACGAAGGCCTTGACCGACGGCGCGATCGGCTTCAGGGGAGTGGCCCCGTGTTTGTGCGAACCCTGTGCACCCACACCAAGCACCACGACCGGGATATCCAACTTGGAGATCATTGCTGTGAGCGCTTTGAGCTCCTTCTCGAATGACAGCCGGAATGCGTTGGCAAGCGGCACCACAAATACGTCGAACTCTTCGTTGATCCTTCGGGCCTGTCCTGGTCGCCAGTGCAACCCCCCGGCAACGACCTCGGCCTCCGCTACCTCGAGGGCCCGATGGGCGGCATGGCTGAAGATCAGGTTGCCGGAGTTGCGGCCAATCATGTTGCGGCGGAGCAAGGTCGCGGGTGGAATCACTTCGAATGGAGATTTGGCGGCCCGCATCAGTATTCGCTTTGTCACACTGTCACCCTCAAGCCCGCAATTAGTACTCAGTATTGCGCGGCTGTCGCGTCCGGCGATCATTACCGCCCTGGTCCCGCCGACGCCGGCCCTTCCCCTAGTGGGCGCACTTGTTGTATATATGCCCTGGTACCGATCCCAAACCCTTAGTCGAGCCGGCTTGAAGAAACTGGGGTCTCGTGGCCAGACTGTGCCCAGCGAAAGGAGTCCGAGCTTGATCCGTCACATCGCCATGTTCACCTGGTCCGATGAGGCCACGACGAGCCAGATCGGCCACTTCGCTGCAGGGTTGTCTTCCATGCCGAACCAGATCGGCACAATCCGCCGGTACGAGCACGGCGACGACCTCGATCTCAGTCCGGGAACTGCCGACTACGTTCTTGTCGCCGACTTCGACTCCGTCGAGGGATACCGCCAATACGCCGATCATCCGATCCATCTGGAGTTTATCGAGGCAAGTGTGAAGCCGATCGTGGCGTCGATCAGCCGAGTCCAAATGCACATCGCTACATGAGGAGGCGGCTGTGAGTCACTCGCTCGACTCTTCTGCCAAGCTGAATATCGCGTATTGGATGCGTCTCACCCGGACCCTTGACGACGCAATCATGGCAATGTGGAAGCAGGGCCGCGGTGTCGGTGGCACTTTCTCCGGGAAGGGTCATGAAGCCATCTCCGTAGGTGCTGGATTCGCTATGGGCACTGATGATGTGGTGGCGCCAATGCACCGTGACCTGGGCTGTTACCTGGTTCGAGGTCTGTCGCCCGACCGTATCCTGGCGAATCAGCTCGGCAAGGCGGAAGGCGTCACCGGTGGGAGAGACGCCAACCTCCATGGGCTAGGGGACCTGTCGCTGAACATCCTCGGGTTCGTCAGCCACCTGCCGCAATCGATGCCGGTGGCCCTCGGCGCTGCGATGGCGTTCCAGTACCGCGAGGAGCCTCGCGTGGCGCTCACCTTTGCCGGCGATGGCTCCTCGAACGCCGGACTGTTCCACGAGACGTTGAACTTGGCAGCCGTGCAGAACGCCCCACTCATAGTTGTGGTGGAGAACAACCAGTATGCCTACTCAACCCCAATCCACGAGCAGATGGCCATCGACGACATCGTTGTGCGGGCGGCTGCCCATGGCGTCGCCGGCGAAATCGTCGATGGCAACGATGTTGTTGCGGTCTACGACGCTGTGCTCGAAGCAGCCACCAGAGCGCGACGGGGCGAGGGGCCGTCGTTGATCGAGGCCAAGACCATGCGGATGCTGGGTCACGCGATTCATGATGGAGCCGAATACGTGCCGCGCAGTCTCCTCAGCGAGTGGAAGGAACGTGATCCGGTCACTCGGTGGGAGGAGCGACTCGTCGAGGAGGGGCTGTTGACGCCCGAGACACTCGCCAGACTCCAGGAGGAGTGTCGCGATGAGGTCGAAGCGGCAATCGAATATGCCGAGCGGGCGCCACTTCCCGACGCCGCCGGCATCACCACCGGGGTGTATGCCCCGTGACCGATGTACGAGAGCTCACGTATCTGGACGCCATCGCCGAGGCCTTGCTCGTCGAGATGGGTCGAGATCCAGATGTCCTTGTCATGGGCAATGACGTCGGCGGCAGTTTTGGGGGCGCCTTCAAGGTGACCAAGCGAGTCTCGGACGAGTTCGGGCCGCATCGCGTCAAGAACATGCCGATGACCGAGCTGGCCTTCGTCGGGGCGGCCAACGGGATGGCCCTCATGGGTCTGCGCCCCGTCATCGAGGTCCAGTTCGCCGACTTCATTTCGACCGCATTCGACAGCATCGTCCAATACGCCGCTACTACCCACTATCGCTGGGGCGGCTCCGTGCCTTGGGTGATTCGGGCACCGAGCGATGGCGGCATCCGGTCCGGTCCATTCCACAGCCAGAACCCCGAGGCCTGGTTCGTTCATACACCCGGCCTCAAGGTGGTGGCCCCGGCCACACCGGCGGACGCCAAGGGTCTGCTCCTGGCAGCGATCCGCGACAACAACCCGGTGGTCTACTTCGAGGCGAAGCCGCTCTACAGGTCGCTGCGGGGCCCGGTCCCAGAAGGGGACGAGGCGACACCGATCGGTGTGGCTCGCATTGCCCGAGAAGGTTCCGACATCACCATCATCACTTATGGCTCAACGGTGCACGATTCCTTGCGGGCTGCTCATGAGGTGGGCAACGAGGGAATCAGCGTCGAAGTGATCGATCTACGCAGCCTCAAACCCATGGACACGGACACCGTTCTCGAATCGGTCGCCAAAACCGGGCGGGCACTCGTAGTGCACGCCGCCAACCGTATGGCGGGGGTCGGCGCGGAGATCGCCGCGATCATCGCTGAGAAGGCGTTTGCGGATCTGGACGCTCCGGTGCGACGTCTGGGCGGTCTGGATATCCCGATCCCATTCAGCCCCCCACTCGAGGACGCATACCGCGTGAGTCCAGGCGATATCGCAGCGCAGTTGAGGGAACTGGTGAGCTGGTAGAACTGTGGCGGCTCGGTGGTGTTGGGTGTTGGGCGTGGTTCCGATGGGCCTCGTATCACGTATCAAGGATCACGTATCACGTAGGGCAGAGGTGGGCGGCAGACTTCTGGCTTCTGACTCCTAGTCCGCACGCCGAGGCGCAAGCACATGGTCGTTGTGAGAGCCGGACGATCGATGCACTAGGCCGTGTCGGCTTGCTCTTCCCAGTCGTCGACTGCCATCCAGGCGGGACGGTGTTCGACCTTGGCGCCGTAGTTCATGCGGCGGATGCGAGCCTCAACCGCGGCGGGGTCGTCAAACTCCACCGAGGGGAGCGCCCGCATGCGCGATGCGAGCTTGTCCTCGTAGGTTTCGGCGTCGTCCGCCGTAGCGCGAACTTCGTCCTTCTTCCTTCTCAGCCACTTCATGTAGGCGTTTATCGGCAGCCGGCTCGGACTACTTGAATACTCTCAGCGTTCAAAGATCGATCCGGTCATCAGGAACTCCCTTCAGAAAGTCCCGAAACCACTGTCAGTGGCGAACGCCAGCGGTCTGGCGACGTTGCGGGAGTCCTGTTGGTCCGCCGTCGTCTTGCCGCAGCAGCGCACCGAACTCGAATGGCGCAACACGCGCCAGGCAATCCTCGATTCAGCCCGCCGAGACGAGCGCCACCGCCGCCAATGCGGCGCCGACTCCAATCAGCTGGACCCGACCGAGCCGTTCATGAAGGAGGAGGAAGGCAAGGCCCACGGTTGCGGCCGGAAACAAGCTGCTCACTACCGACACGATCGAGAGGTTGCCGTTTCTCGTGGCGACGATGAATGCCAGGTTGCCGAGGCTGCCAATAAGCCCGGAGGCCAAGATTGGCCACCACACCGCCCGATCCGCCAGCAATGGCAATCGACGCACCGCGGCGACCGCCAGCATCATGACGATGCCGCCGAGGCGTAGCGGGAGCACACCCCAGGCTCCGCTGTCAGCACTCAGCTGGTCGAGGGCGATGAACATCAGCGCGAATCCAACGCCCGCGGCGATGCCATAGCCGACGCCGGCTCGGGTGTTGTAGTCGCTGAAGTGGACTTCACCGGGACGGCTGATCAGCCAGATGGCCGTTAACCCCAGCAGCACGCCAACGGCCTGCCAAGGTTCCAGTGTCTCGCCTGTAGCCAGCCCGAACAGAGCCGGGATCGCCGCGGTCCCGATTGCGGCGATCGGGGCGACGACTCCGGTGCGGCTCCTGGTGAAGCCGATGTACAGCAGGTAGATCGCGGTGCCGGAACTCATTCCGCCAAGCAGCGCCCACCAGAAGTCGGCCGCGGTCAGGGTGCCCTCGATCAGGATGGCTATTGGTGCAAACGCCAACAAGCCCGTTGTCTGGGTGCCCAGAGTGACCGCGTTGACCCGCCCGCCGCGGCGGCTGGCGACTCCGCCAACAAAGTCAGACGTCCCCCAACAGAGCGCGGCGCTCAGCGCCAACAGGACAGGCATCGCCGCAGGCTAGCCGCGGGCTTGCTGCGCGGCCGCGGTGCGGTTACCGGGCGCGAACGGTTCCGACTCTGCCTAGTCGCGGAACTTCATTCCTTTTGCGGCATGGTCGCGGAGGATCTGGGCCGGCTCGAAGCGGGGGCCATGTTCTTCAGCGAGGGCTTCGAGCTTGGCGACGATGTTGTCGGCGCCTTGCGCGTCGACGTAGGAGAAGGGCCCTCCGGTGAACGGCGGGAAGCCGAGTCCGAAGATGGCTCCGACATCGCCGTCGCGGGCGCTGCGCAGGATCCCGTCCTCGAGGCAGCGGGCTGCTTCGTTGATGAATTGGAGCCCGATGCGGTCTTGGATGGCAGACCGATCCATCGCCTTGTGTGAGTCGATGCCGAGCACGGCGTAAACCGATTCATCAACATCGCCCTTCTTGCCGCCCTCATATTTGTAGAAGCCACGGCCGTTCTTACGGCCCTTGCGGTCGTCTGTCACCAGGCCATCGACGCCTCCAGGAGGAGCCATCCGATTGCCGAATGCCTTCTCCATGATCTTGCCGATCTTGGCGCCAACGTCGATACCGACCTCGTCGGCGAGCGTCACCGGGCCGACCGGGAATCCCCACGCCACCATGGCCTTGTCGATCTCCTCGATGCGAACACCCTCTTGGAGGAGGTAGTAGACCTCGTTGGCGTACGGGGCCAATACTCGGGTGGTGTAGAAGCCGGTCCCGTCGTTAACGACGATCACGGTCTTGCCTTGTTTCTTGCCGAACTCGACGCAGGTTGCCGTGACCCAGTCGGCGGTCTCGTCCGTGACGATGATCTCGAGGAGTGGCATCTTCTCGACGGGCGAGAAGTAGTGCATACCAATTACTCGCTCCGGGTGGGCCGCCTTGGCGGCAATGTCCGTGATCGGCAGCGACGATGTATTCGACGCGAAGATCACCTCATCGCCGACCACACCTTCGACCTCGGCGAGGATGCTCTGCTTGAGGTCCAGGTCCTCGAAAACTGCTTCGATCACGAGGTCGGTGTTGCCAAAGCCGGACCAGGAGGTCGAGCCGGTTACCAGCTTGATCGCCTTGTCGGCCTGGCGCTGGTGCAGCCGCCTCCGCTTCACCTGACGGGCGAGATGCTTCGAGACATAGCTGAGCCCGCGGGCGACGCCGGCGTCGTCGACCTCTTTGATCCGGGTGGAAACCTTGGCCTTCATGGTGTTCACGGTGGCGATGCCGCCGCCCATCAGGCCCCCGCCGAGGACAGCGACCTTGCTGACCGGGCGTGCCTTCGCCTTGGTATCGATACCGGAGTCCTTCTTGAGGTCCTGGCTGTCGAAGAAGATCGACATCAGCGCCTTCGCCTGCGGCGACGCCACCAGGTCGGCAAACTCGTCGAGCTCGGCGGCGTAGCCGGCTTCGATCCCGTGTTCAGCACCTGCCTTGATGGCACGCAGCGCAGCCTCTGGCGCCGGGTAGTTGCCCTTGGTTTCGGCGAGGAGCTTCTCTTCCGCTTTCGAGAAGAGCACCTTGCGTCCCATTGGATTGTCCTCGAGTGCCAGTCCCTGGAGGTGGGCCGGCGAGAGCCAGGACTTCAGCTTGCCGAAGGAGAAGCCACCTTCGTCGGTGGCGGGCTGTCCGATGGTCTCGAGCGCCCGCTTCTTGGCTATGTCGAGCAGAAACTCCTTCGGGACCGACTCATCGATCAGCCCCAGCTTCAAGGCTTGGCGGGGTCGCAGCGCCCGGCCGGTGAGGATGAGATCGAGTCCGGCGGCGATTCCGATGAGCCGCGGCAATCGCTGGGTGCCGCCGGCGCCGGGGATGATCCCCAGTTTCACCTCGGGCTGACCCAACTGTGTGGCCGCATCATCGTTGGAAGTGATCCGCATCGAACACGCCAGCGCCAGTTCCATGCCGCCGCCGAGGCAGGGGCCGTGAATGGCGGCAACGACGGGCTTGCCGTGCTTGGCAGCGAGATCCTCGAGACGTTGGAAACCCTTGTGCGCTTCGCCGAGAAGATCCACGGCAGCGGCCGGATCGTCGACCTGGCGTAGCCAGGCGATGTCGGCGCCGGCAAGGAAGTTGTCCGGCTTGGCCGATCCAATCACGACGGCCTTGATGGCGCTGTCGGTTTCCAGACGGTCCAGCAGCGAAAACAGATCGGCCGCAAGATCGGGGCCGAGCGTGTTCATCCGCTCGCCCGCTCGATCCAACAGGATCATGGCCACACCGTTGTCATCGACCTCGAAGTGCAGGTTGGATAGCTGGTTATCAGTGGTAGTCAACAGAGTCCCTTTCAGCGTTCGAGGATCAGGGCGGCGCCGAGCCCACCGGCAGCACATTGTGTCACCAGAGCGGTGCCGGCATCTCGCCGCACAAGCTCATTGGCCATCGTCAGGGCTTGACGAGCACCAGTCGCAGCAAATGGATGCCCCAGCGATATGGAGCCTCCATAGAGGTTCAACTTCTCGGGATCGATAGCGCCGATGGCCTCACTCCGGCCGAGGTGCTTCTTGGCCCACTCCGCTGAGGCGAAGGCCTGGATATTCGAGAGCATCTGAGCGGCGAAGGCCTCGTGCATGTCGACAACATCAATGTCATCCATGGTGAGGCCGGCTCTATCGAGCGCCTTGGGCGAGGCATACGACGGTCCCATCAACATCTGGCCGGATGGGTCCAGCCCGGCAAATGCCCAGGAGCGAATGAACGCCCGGGCCTCGTAGCCGAGCCGTTCGGCCGTCTTCTCTTCCATCAAGACCACGGCGGCAGCGCCGTCGGTGAGTGGCGAAGAGTTGGCGGCGGTCACACTGCCGTATTTTCGGTCGAAAACCGGCCGCAACGAGGCCAGCTTCTCGAGAGTACTGTCGGCGCGGGGGATGCCGTCCCTCGTCACGGTTTCCTTGTACTTCGGGGGAATCGGCAGCGCCATGACCTCGTCGTCGAATACGCCCTTCTCCCATGCCTCAACTGCTTTGAGGTGAGACTCATACGCATATTGATCCTGCGCTTCTCGCGTGATGCCGTTCTCGCGGGCCATCTTCTCAGCGGCATCGCCCATCGTGAGCCCGGATGCCAGGTCTTCGAGTGCGGGAGGTCGCGGTGCCAGATCCTTGGGCCGAACACTGGCAAAGGCTCTGATCTTGGCGGGGAGGTCTTTGGCAGCGTTTGCAGCCATCAGGGCATCGACGACGGCGTCGTCGTACGTGATTGGTGGCTTGGAGAGTGAGTCGGCTCCACCGGCGATGACGATGTCGACGTCTCCACTCAGAATCGCCTGCATGCCGCTGACAATTGACTGAGTCGATGTGGCGCAGGCCCGGCTGACGCTGTACGAGTCGACCGATGCCGGCATGTTGTTGCGCAACGCGATTTCGCGAGCGATGTTCGGAGCGGCGACATCGGCAACGACCGCACCGAATACGACCTGGTCGACTTGTCCGGATTCGAGGCCGGCCCGCTGCACGAGCTCGTTGACCACCGTGGCGCCGAGATCGAGAGTCGACAGATCCCTGTAGGCGGTTCCTGACTTAAAAAACGGGGTACGGAGCCCGTCGACGATGGCGACCCGGCGTCGATTGATGCTGCCGGGATAATTCTTGGCCATGAGGGTCCTCTCAGACTTTGAGTGTTCGCTCCAATTCTAAGCTCTGGAATGCAGGTTGCTTTCGTTCGCCCTCTGGCGGCGGCTACCTTCAAGACGAGCCCTTGTTCCAATACGTAGAACCATCATGCCGACCTTTGATTTCGAATTCCATCCTCGATACCGGTACCTATTGCGCCCGCTCGGGGTTCATCCAGGAAACTCGTTCGTGGCGATCACCGACGACGAGGAGTTCCATGCCAAATTCGGGCGCTGGGAGATCAGGACTCCGCTCACCAACATCGCCGGTTTCGAGCGCTCAGGTGGCTACAAGTGGTGGAAAGCGATCGGCATTCGCGGCTCGTTGGCCGATCATGGGCTCACCTTTGGTTCGACCACGCGTCAGGGAGTTTGTGTGAAGTTTGCCGAGAAGATCCCAGCGCTGGTCGCAGGCCCCAGGCACCCGGGCCTCACGGTCACAGTGGCTGATCCGGACGGCCTCGTCGCCGCGCTGACCGAGCACGGTGTGGCGGGGTGAACGCCGCTTGGGCTTACCTGCATGGCTGGTGGTTTCTTCGTTACGAGGTATTGATGCTCACGTTCGCCATGCTTCTGTATGTGGCGGGGGCGTTTCAGCTGAAGATCTGGGCCAGTGGCTTCTTCCGGGATGGGGTTCCAGAGCGGTCTGGCCGGCGAATCAGGGCAGTGGTTGATTGGGGTTGGATTCCCCTCGGATTGATAGCGACGTTGGCAGCGTCGAGTGCTGGAGTCCATTGGGCAACAGCCGCAGCGGTAGTCGTGCCAGTGGGAATCCTTGGTGTGAAGACCCGCCCGCGAAAGGGATCTGTTTTGGATCCCTCGGGCGACAGTGGTGGGGCTACGGGCGGAACTACTCGTCCTGGGCCGTGATCACGACCGAGAATTCGAGGCTCTCGCAGTCATCGCAGACCTGCATCCCGGAAGCCTCGACAACAACGTCTCCGGGTTCGTTGATCAGGATGTCCCAAGCCGAATAGCCGGGATCGGTAACAAAGTTGATGGCGATCAACTGGTGGGGTCGGTTGATAGTGGGTTCGCTCCACAACCAGTCGTTGCTCAGCTGCAGCTGGAGGCGGCTTGCCGCGGTGGTGAAGAACATCTGGCCCGAGTCGTCCTGAGTGATCGTGCTGCCGTCGCCCAGCGGACTAGTGGGCTCGCCGACACTGATCGGCTGCACGGTGACCGACGTGGCGGGGTCCACTGAAGAGTCGCTTGGTGAGGTGCCGCCGCAGGCGGCGGCGACCATTGCCAACAAGACCACTCCTGCGCTCAGTTTCTGTTTCATACGAGTCCCGTTCCTGTCCTCAGCCTACGCACCATTGGAGGACAGCGAGCCTGCGATAATCCGATGATGGCTCTCGAGGAACTCCCCACCGACCTGCCCCCTCCGGTTGATGACGGTGGAGCCGACCATCTGTTGAACAGGCAACTGCCAACGATGGAGCTAGCCGCAACCACCGGGGGCACCATCGATGTGGCAGAGGTCGGCGCCCCTTGGGCGGTCCTGTACGTCTACCCGATGACCGGCCGTCCCGATCGAGATCTACCCGCCGATTGGGAGATGATTCCCGGGGCCCGCGGATGCACACCGCAGACCTGCAGTTTTCGCGATCACCAAGCCGAGCTGTCCGACCTGGGGGCCGAGATATACGGGATCAGTGTGCAATCGACCGAGTACCAGGCCGAGATGGTGGAGCGACTCCACGTCGAATTCCCTGTGCTCGCCGATCCCGCGATGAAGCTGGGCCGCGCTCTCGACCTGCCGACCATGGAGGCCGGAGGGATGACCCTGTACAAGCGCCTGACGATGATTGTGCGTGGCGGCCGCGTCGAGCACGTCATGTACCCGGTGTTTCCGCCCGATCGCAATGCTGCTGATGTCGTGGAGTGGCTGAGGAATCGGATCGCGCCGAAGGCCGACGCCCGGGCCTCTTGGAATGAACGTTACGAAGCGGCCGCCGCGCTGTACGGAGCCGAGCCCAACCAATTCATCGCGGCGGAGTTGTCCGGCCTGTCGCCACGCCGGGTCCTCGATCTCGGGTGTGGGCAGGGTCGCAACTCGGTCTGGCTGGCCGCACAGGGACATCAAGTGACTGGACTCGATATCTCGGACGTGGGCATTGCGCACGGCAACGAACTGGCCGCGGCCGTAGGGGTGGGGGTTGACTTCCGGGCTGTGGACGTTGTCAACGACTGGGAGCCGGACGAGGAGTACGACGTGGTGATCCTCAGCTACCTGCAGTTGCCCCAGGACATGAGGCGTCGCGCACATGCCAAGGCCATCACGGCACTCGCCCCGGGCGGCACGCTGGTGCTCGTTGCCCATCACACCGACAACCTCGAACAAGGTGTCGGCGGTCCTCCGATGCCGGAGGTGCTGTTCTCCGAGAGCGAACTCGCCGAGGACTTTGCCGAGCTCGACATCAAACGCAACAAAAAGGTCTTGCGCGATGTCGAGCGCGAGGGTGAGCTCCGAGTTGCCCACGACATCCTGGTTCGGGCCATCAAGCGCAGCTAACACCGGCTCGGTAGCCTGGCCCGATGAGCGATTGGCCCTTTGAACCACCAATCAAACCGATGAAGGCGAAGATTCGGGTGAACCCGCCGGAGCCGCCCGGCTGGGTCTACGAGCCGAAATGGGACGGATTTCGGGCGATTGTATGGGCCGGTGACGAGCCACGGCTCGATAGTCGCTCGCTCAAGCCGCTGCTGCGTTACTTCCCGGAACTCCAGCCGGCCCTCGACCAGTTGCCCGCCGGCAGCGTCGTCGACACCGAGATCGTCGTCATAGTCAACGATGTGACCGACTTTGGGGCGCTGCAGCAGCGGATCCATCCCGCCGAGTCGCGGGTCAACATGCTTTCGGAAGCGACCCCGGCTGAGATCGTCGCTTTCGATCTGCTGGCCGATCGGGGCGAGGACATCCGAGACCATCCATACGAGGAGCGCCGCGCCCGTCTCGAAGAGATGTTCAAAAAGCTCAATTACCCGTGGCATCTGACCCCGGTTACCCGCAACTTCGAAGAGGCCACCCGCTGGTTCACCGAGTACGAGTCGGCCGGTTGCGACGGCATCATCGTGAAAGAGGCCGATCAACCGTATGTCGAGGACAAACGAAACTGGATCAAGTGGAAGCACCGTCGCGACGCCGATTGTGTCGTTGGCGGCTACCGGATCCACAAGGATGGCGACAAGATTGGCTCGATCCTCCTCGGTCTCTACAACGACGACGGTGATCTCAGCTTCATCGGGCACTGCTCCGGTTTCTCCGATCACGACCGTGTCGAGCTGCTCAAACAGTTCGAGGCGATCCGCTCCGACGAGAGTTTTGGTGGACGCGGCGATGAGCCGGGGGTTCGCGTGCCGGGAGCACAGAGCCGCTGGTCCGGCGACAAGAACATGAACTGGGTTCCCGTCGATCCAGGCGTGGTTGTGCAAATCAGCTATGACCAGCTCGAGGGCAACCGGTTCCGTCACGCCACTCGCTTCGAACGGTGGCGTCCCGACAAGCCGCTTGAGGAATGCACTTTCGACCAACTGGAACGGCCTGAAGGGACCGGATTCAGCAACGTAGTTAACTGAGATCCAACAATCACGAAGGGATCAACATGTACCTGGTTCGAAGAGTTTGGGTCACCAAACCTCGCGAGGCCCGCCGGGCCGCCACTGTGGTGGCCAAGATTGGCAAGGCATACGAGAACGCCGATCAGCGCCAGTCGGTGCGGGTGTACTTCAACAGTGGCACCACGCCGGGCGACAAGGATCGGGTGATCATGGAATGGATCGACGACAAACTCGAGTCCCCTTATCGAGCAGAGAACGAATATCCGGCTCCTGTGTCGGGACTGGGCGCTCAGCTGCGCGATCTCACGACTGAAAGCTGGATCGAGTTCTACGAGCTGCTCACCGAGGCCAAGTACCTCGAGTAGCTAATCACGGCACGCCGACTGTGGTTTCGCAGGATTTGGCGATGTCGGTTCCCGATCCGCCATAGCAAGTGTCGTTGTGGCGGCCACCCTTGAGCGTGTCGTCATCCGCTTGGCCGCGCAGCAAGTCGTCGCCGCGGCTACCTCTGATGGTGTCCTCACCCCGGCCGCCGAGCACCGTGTCGCGGCCCAAGCCGGCATCGATGAAGTCGGCACCTCGGCCCCCTTCGATGTAGTCGCTGCCTCTGCCGCCCTCGATCGTATCGTTGCCACCGCCGCCGAAGATTCGATCGGAACCGCGGCCGCCGTCAATCACGTCGAACCCTTTGCCGGCACAGATCCTGTCGTCGCCGCCTCCGGCCTCGATCGTGTCCTTCCGGCCAAAGGTGACGATGACGTCGTCACCGTCGGTGCCGGTCACGGTATCGGCGCCGTTCGTTCCAACGATCGAGGCGAACTTGCCGTCACACTCCCAACCGATCAGGACTGAATACAGCTCGTACACCTCGTCGATGTCCTGGTCGGCGATGTAGATCACGCGCCGTGAATCGGCCGTAATCACATACCTGTCCTCACTCCGGCTGGTAACGCTCCCGAACTTGGGAAGCGGTGCATTGAGGCGGATCACGCTGCCGCCATTGATTGCAACGGAGAAGAGCTCATGGGAGTTGTTGGTGGTCTGATCTGCCAGGTAAACAACCCGGCTCGAGTCAGCGCTGACTCGGAACTCATCGATTTCGCCAAACCAGTCGAGCGGGCGGCTGAGCATGTGACTGCCTTCGCCATCCAGCTGAACCGAATAGACCGCTTTCCACCCAACGCCGAAGACGGCAAACTTGGAGTCGGCCGTCACCGTGAGCGGATAAATCTGCTTGCCGTGAGGGACCGGTGCGTCCAGAGCGACTGGAACGCCGCCGACGATCGGGACCGTGAACAAGTCACGGCCGCCCGCTCCGTCCCCACCGACGAATACCGCCGACTGCGAGTCGGGCGTCAGCGTGAACAACTCCGCTTCGCCAAGAGTCTCGACAGCGCCGCCGCCTAGCGGAGAAGACAACAGATTGCCGTCCTCTGTCCAAACAGCCCGCTGCGAGTCGGGTGAAATCGCGGACTCGCTCACGTTTCCGCTCAGGGCGACGTTTGGTCCGCCGGCAATCGGTGCAGAAACGAGGCTGTAGATGTCCTCCCCCTGATCGGAACGGAAGAGCACCCGACGTGAATCAGGCGAGATCTCGAAACTCTCTCCGAATGGGACGCCGGTTCCCAGCTCGACAGGTAGGCCACCTCCGGTCGGTATCGAAATCACGTCGCCATCAATCGCGAGAACTACCGTCCAGGCGGAGTCGGGGGAAACCTGTTCGCCGTAGAGATAGTCGAGGTGGGGCTCCGGTGGATACAGCCGAGTTACCGGCCCACCGGTCACAGGCACCGAGAACATTGCCATTTCTCTCATAGTCGTCAGATCGACTCGATAGACCACGGTTTGCGAGTCCGGCGAAATGGTGAAGTCCCACTCGACCCAGGTGCCCAACTCGAGAGGCCCGCTGATCTTGATGGGGGTTCCGCCTCCGATAGGCACCGAGTACAGGTCCAACGTGCCGGTGGTGGCTGAGTGGCGCCCGTAAACGACTCGCGATGAGTCCGGTGTGATCTTGATACGCCCGACGGAGTCTCCAACGGTGGACCCCGATGCCAGCAACACCGGCTCGCCTCCGGCAGACGGCACTGAGAAGAGTGCGTCCTTGTCTCGGGTGAGGTCAACGGTCAGGTAAACGACGTACTTGCCATCAGGCGATACCTCCATGCGCCAGACGTCGTCGTCGGGATTCGTAAACCCGGAATTGAGCTGAATCGGGTCGCCTGGATCGCCGGTCGCCGGCTCAGAGGCATTGGCCGGCTCAGAGGCACCAGCGAGCGGCACCAGCGCCCATGTCATGAGCGCTCCGGCTAGAACCGCCACTCGGCTGCTGGCCATTTGGTCCCCGGCCCAGGGTGATCGACGCCCGAATTGCCATGCCCGGGCCTACCTCAAATTTACACCATGGCCTAGCTCTCAGGGCACGCTGATTGTCGTTTCGCAGTTCTTGGCAGTGTCGGTTCCCGGTCCGCCGTAACAAGTGTCGGTCTTGCTGCCGCCCTTGAGGGTGTCCTTGCCGGCGCCCCCGCGCAGTTCGTCGTTTCCGCCGTTGCCGAACAGCAGATCGTTGCCGTCGCGTCCAAGGATGGTGTCCTTGCCGGTACTGCCCTCGACGGTGTCGTCACCATCGCCGCCATCGATGTAGTCGGCACCGCCACCCGAACCTATGGCGTCGTTGCCGGCGCCACCCTCAATGTGGTCGGACTGGCCTCCGCCGTTGATCACGTCGTGGCCGTTGGCTCCAAAAATGCGATCGGAGCCCTTGCCGCCGCTGAGCGTATCGTGGCCACTGCCGCCGCAGATCCGGTCGTCACCGTTCTTCCCGTATGCGGTGTCGTCTCCGCCGAACAGCAGAAACGCATCGTCGCCGTTGGTGCCGGTGAATTGATCATCACCGGCGGTGCCAACGTATGTGGCCGCGACGCCGTCACATTTTGAGCGGATTGACACTGAGAAGAGCTCGTCGACGCTGTTGGTGAGCTGATCGCCCACGAACACGACCTTCGCTGAGTCCGAGGAAACCACGAAACCCGGCAACGCGTCTCCTCCGCTGGGGAACGTCCCCGAGATACGTTCCGCATTCCCGGCGCGCAGCGGCACCGAGAACAACTCAAAGACGTCGTTGGTCCGCTGATCGGAGTAGTAGACAGCGTGATCCGAATCGGGAGAGACGGCTAGACCGATCACGTCGCCGCCGGCCGGCAGTGCGTCGTTGAGGACCCGCGGGGTACCGCCACCGATCTTGACCACAAACAGCTCGTCCACGTTGTCGGCGTTGGCATCAGCCCGGTACACCACCCGTGCCGAGTCGGGCGTGATCATGAAATCGGCGGTGGTCGTCCGGCCGGCGACAAGGGGGTCGTTGAGCCGCACGGCGCCGCCGCCGTTGATAGGTGCCGAGTACAGGTCGAACGTGTCATCGACAGTGTGGTCGACTCGCATCACCACCTTCGATGAGTTGGGAGCGATCAAGAACTCACCGACGTTGCCGTTGAGTTGGAGCGTTCCGTTGAGCGTGACCGGGGTTCCTCCATCGATTTCAACAGAGAACAGTTCGTCGGTTCCGGCCGTGTTCTCGTCGGCCCGATAGACGACGCGCGACGAGTCGGCGGCAACGGCAAAATCCTTGACTTCGGCTGTAGCCGGCAGCGTGTCATTGAGCCGCGTGTTACTCCCGCCGCCGATCAGCACGGAGTAGACCTCGTCGATGCCGTCGGTGTCCTGGTCCGCCCGATACACAACTCGGGTCGAGTTTCCAGATATTTCGAAGGAGCTGTTGACGTCTCCGCCCGTGGTGAGGTCGGGATTCAGGCGGGTCGCTGCCGCCCCGCCGGCGATGGGAGCCGAGAACAGTTCGTTCTCGTTGAGGGTGTTCTCATCGGCGAGGTAGACAACCCGAGCCGAGTCCGGCGATACGGCGAAGCCGAGTTTGACGTTGGCCCCGCCGGGCATGTCGGAGTTCAGTCGGACGCTTGGTCCGGATCCTGTGATCGTCGCTGAATACAGCTCCTGCCTGCCGTCCGTGTCTTCATCGGCGGTGTAGATGACTCGAGACGAGTCGGGCGAAATCACAAAACCACTCACGTCACCGTCCGCGACCAGAGCGTCGTTGAGTGTTACCGACTCTCCGCTGCCGTCGATGGCCGCAGAGAACAATTCGAAGACGTTGTCGTTGGTTTCATCGGCGATGTAGACCACGCGGGTCGAGTCGGGAGAGATCGCAAAGCCGAAGACTGCGCCGCCGCTTGGCAAGTCATCGTTGACACGCGTCGGGGTGCCGCCACCGATAGGTGCCGAGAACAGCTCCCATACGCTGTCGGCGTTCTGATCGGCCCGGTACACAACCCGCGATCCATCGTCGGAGATCAAGAAACCGTTCGGTGACAACACGTCTCCACCCGAGACCAGGGCCCCGTTGAGGCGCACCGGTGACCCGGGATCGCCGGGGCCGGCCCCGGCAACTGGAATTCCAATGATCGTCGATACGACGGCGACGATGGCTACGACTATCCGCACGCGCTGCACTGCTGGGCTCCCTGCCGAATTGGGTACAGGAAGACCCTACCGAGCGAGCCCCGGATTCCGATGCCTTGCCTGGCGCCGGATTATCTGGTGCTCAAGGATGGCTATTCGTTGTTGGAGATCATGCTCAGGACACCGGCGGCTGCTACCAGCACAGTCCCTGCCATCAAGACGAAGAACCCGATTCCGACTGCGACCGTCCAAGCGGAGACCCCGGGGGCCCCACCTGCCGCAGCTTGGGCGAAGCCCGCCTCGAGCGTCTCGGCACTGTCAGAAGCGTCGAGCGCCTTGACGATTGCGTAGGCGAGAAGAGCAACGCCGATGACGGCGGTAGTGCCGGCCATGGTGTTGTCGTACGGCATCGAGCGATCCGGCATGAGTGCAATCGCCACCACGGCAATGATGAGAATCACGAGGAGAACTTGGGCCCAGCCGTCGAGGCCGCCCCAAATGGTCGGGATCCCGTCAGGGAAGGCTGCACCGGATGCATTCAAGGCCGCAAGGACCCCCTCACCGTCTGTCGACAACCCACTAAAAAAGAGCCCAAGTACGCCGATTACGACTCCGGCCAATGCCATCAGGCGATGCAGATGCATGCCGTCCTCCTCTGAATCCCACTCCACTTTCTGATAGGAGGCTACGGAGCAGGAGGCCCCGGGCGCAACCCGGGCGCTAGTCGTCCCAGTTCTCGGCGACCTTCTTCGATGGCTGCACCCTTGGTGGTTCGCCGGGCATTTTCGGATAGTGGGGCGGCCACGGTGCTTCGCCGAGGCCTCGCTCTTCGTCGGCGGCCACCATGTCAAGCAGTGTTTCGATCCGACCCGCCGCGTTATCGATAGTGGCCGTCAGGTCACCGACGTCGGCCCAACGGTCCTTGAACGTCATCAGGTCGATGGCCTTGTGATCGATTGATGGCAGTTCGTCCCAGGTGAACGGCGTCGAAACCAGCCCGGTGTGTCGAATCGAGTAGGCCGAAGCAATCGTCTTGTCCCAAGCGTTCTGGTTGTAATCGATGAAGACGCCGTCGCGTTCCTCTTTCCACCATGCCGTCGTGGCGAGGGGATGACGTCGCTCCAACTCTCTTGCCAGGGCCAATCCGGCCCGCCGCACTTGGTAGTAGTCCCACTCGGGCTCGAGCCGTACGTAGACATGGATTCCACGATTGCCGGATGTCTTGGGCCATCCGACGAGCCCGACTTCGTCGAGGAACTCTTTGACTGCACCGGCGACCTCCCGGGCTGCCTCGAAGTTGTGTCCTTCGGTGGGGTCGAGGTCGAGCCGCAACTCGTCGGGATGCTCCAGATCGCCGGCGCGGGCATTCCACGGGTTGAGGTCGAGACAGTTCTGCTGCGCCATCCAGACGACGTCACCCTCGTCGAGTGGAGCGAACATCCGGCCCGGCCGGGCTGATGGGAACGTGACGTCCACGAGGTTGCGGGCGCCCTTGGGTCTCTTGACGAATAGCGGTCGCTGACCGACCCCGGCATTCCACCGTTTCAGCAGGCAGGGGCGGTCGTACACGCCGCGCAGCGCCCCCTCGATGCACATCATGAAGTGCTCGACCACGTCGAGTTTTGTCCATCCCTGGTCGGGGAACATCACCTTGTCGATGCTCGAGATCCTCACGTCCCGATCAGAAATCGTGAACGTCTTGGTGGCGCCTGCCATGGGGGCGAGTCTATGCGAGCGTTCGTTGTGCTCAAACGCACCGACATGGAGCTATGTCTGCACAGTCGACGCCGCCGACTTCAGACGACTTCGAGTTGGCGGGCCCGATCGATGTCGTCGTAGTCGGGAGAAGGAGGCGGCTTCGGAGGCTGGACGGGGGCTCCGTTGAGGATCATCACGCCGATTCGTGCCACCCGCCATGCAACGATCGTTGTGGCGATTGCCGCCATGATGAAGAGGAATACCACGACGGCGCCACGTGCCGAGGCACCGATGGACCCAACCGCACCGTCGATGCTGGAGCGGATCTCAGCTCCGACCGATCCGACGGCGTCCTGAATGCTGGAATCGATGTCGATGTCGAGGAATTCGTTGACCAGGCCCACGCCGCCTTCGGCCGATGCCAGCCCAGGAACGGCGATTTCACCAGAAACGGTGTCGGCTCGTCCGTCGGTGTCCACCACCGTGAGAGTGACGACGTAGGCGCCATACTCGGAGTAGTCGTGGACGACCCGATCCCCGCGGTCGCCAGAAGAGTCGCCAAAGTCCCACTGCCATTGATCGATCGCGGCGGATCCATCGACGGATGTTGACTGGAGTCGAACGCGGTACACGGGCGGTTCGAGTGCCTCAACGACGATGGCTTCCCAGCCGAACCGGGCGATCGGATCTGTCTGATCAGCCGAGGCGGCAACGAGTGGCGCTGTCGGCCTTTCCTCCTCGGGAAACCAGTTGTTGTAGGCGTTGACTGGATTGGTCAGGATCGGGAACAGGGTGAAGAAGACCACCATGAAGAGAGCGAGGCCGGCGAGAACCAAGCCGCTTCCCATCATGGTGGTCCACTGCGGCCTGCGTTCTGCGTAGCCGTGGATCACTCCCTACCTGTCGGCCGGAGGTGACCTGGTGTTAGCGACTCCGCGGGCCGTCGGCAGCGGCTCCCCGGCGATCAAGTGTGGGGAAAACACCGCATATCGGCGTGTCTAGGCACAACGAACGAGTCCTCACGCTACGAAGGGTCTGTGACCTGGCCCAGGAAGAGCATCTCGCCGGTGCTGCCGTGTTCGATGAGGAACAGGAACGGCCGGTCGGCAGTGAACGAGGCGGGTGGCGGGGCCGACGTCGCTCCAGCGATCAGCGCGGTGGCCGCAGCAGCCTCGGTGCCTTCCTCATCGAGCGCAATGAATGACTTGTGGAGTGCGTCCTGGACGAATAGGTCGGCATCGGCGATGCCGGTCAGATCGGCTACTCCGGCTGTGAAAGTGTCGATCATTCCGAGGGACTGCAATGCCTCCTTGAGGCCGACCTCGCTCTCGAACTCAAACGATGGAAGCGTGAGGTCTATCTGGAAGCCTCCCCACTCGATGGCGAGGTCCGTCGGCGTCAGCGACGCGGCCAGCTCCGCAGGCGTTGTTCCCTCAGGAGGCAGCAACACAACCATCGAGGCATCGCCGGCGTAGGGGAGTCGCACCGCGGCAAACTTGTCTGTGTTGGCATAGCTGCCCCGCAGCCCGGTGTGCATCATCGGCACGGTGACATTGGTCCCGTCGAGGAGGGTGAATGTGCCCGGCGCAGTGCTCTCGGGGCTAAATGGTTGGAACCAGTTCGCCTTGAACCAGATGGCGTTGACTAGAACCAGCCGTGTGTCCCGGTTGACCACGCCCGGTGCGATGAGGTCTTTGATGCGGTCCTCAGTGGTCTCCTCGACCCACTCGTTGATCAACTCGCGTGACCCGTCGGAGTCGGCTCTGAAGTCGACCACTCGTAACCCCGCCCCGTATGCGGTCGCCAGCACCTCGAGGTAGTCCGGTGTGAACGGAAAGCCGCCCTGACCCCACGCCGAGTTAGCCGGACGGATGGTGAACGGTTCGCGCTCATCATCGTCTCGCGGCGGCGGAACTGCCGCCAATGACTCCTCGATGAAACTGCGGGCCGCGTGCAGTGTGTCGTCGTCGACCTCGAGGTGAAGAACTGCGGCGATCTCTTCGGCCGTGCTCCCTCGGGCCCCCGGATACAACATGCTCAGCGCAGTCGCTATGGAGTACGGCGAAATCATGACGTTCTCGCCGCGGGCCACCACGCCGAACAGGTCGAGACCCAGCGCCGAGTCGCCGCGAACGACCGCGGCAAGATCAGCCGGGTCGACGGCTACCGTGGACCGAGGTAGATCCAGCTTGATCAGCTCGCCGTTGACGAACGGAATTGAGTCAGGCGGAGTAGTGATCGATCCTCCCGGAGATGTCGTGGAACTGTCGTCGGTCGTCGCTCCGCAAGCAGCACCAACAATGGCAAAGACGGCCAACAAAACGACAATGCGTACGTTCCTCATACATATCCGACGCTACACCTAACCCGCTGGTTCCCGGTAGAGCCAAAAGGCCACGAGATACGTAATACGTAATACGACAACGAGGCTCGAAACAGACCCACCTACCGGCCCCGAACGGCCCAGCAGCGCCCCTATCGCGCCCCTACAACTTCAAGCGATACACATTGGTGTCGCGGATTTCGAAGCCGCGCCGCAGGTACAGCCGATTGGCAGCTTCGCGAGCAGGACGCGAGGTGAGGCCGACGGCCTTGGCCCCGGCATCGCGCGCCCGGTCGATGGCCGCGTTGGTGAGCTGCTCGCCGACGCCACGGCCTCGCACCACGCCATCGACAACGACGTCTTCGATGCGGGCCTGCAGGCCGGTAGGTATCCGAAAGAATGCCAGTGTCAGGGTGCCCACGATTGTGTCCGAATCCGTATCGCGCGCCACGTACAGAACGATATTGGGGTCGGCCGCCATCTGGCCAAGCTCGTCGGCGGTTGGTGGCGGGTTCGAGGAAGAGAGCTGCGGGATGAGATGGTCGAAGGCGGCCAGGATCTCATCGGTGATCTCTACTAGTTCTGTGATGTGAATCATGGGCGGCAGTCTACGGGTGCGGACGCGTCACTCGGTGGGGTGGTTCCGCTTCGCCGCACCGATAGCTCAGACGCACAGCCCGTCGGTGGTCACACCACGTCCGCACAACGAAGTGGCTTCTGCCGCCATGAGGCTGAAACTGTCGCCGTTGGCATCGGGCTGGCCGAAGATGAGAACACGTATCCCGAACAGAGCGTCATCACCAAAACCGATGATGTCGATCGTGACCTCACCAAGGTCGTCGACGACCGGGGCCATTGTGACCGTGATTCGCGATTCCGGCTCTTCCTGCGACTTCAAGGAGTCGGCGACGATGTCCGCCAGTTCGAGCATTGTTTCTGCAGAGGGGATAGCGCCAACGTCGGCGACGACCCTCGACGTGTAGTCGTCGGTGGCTCCCAGATATGCAATGAACCTCGCGGAGACCCAGCCAACGGTCCCGTTTGCGTCGACCTCGTACCAGAACGAAGAGGGCAACATCCGGGCGTTGCCTTGGGCGATCATGTTGGCGTAGGTCGGCGCCAGGCCGGCGAGAATTGGCTGGTCGGCACCGGGCGCGGCCCGCAGGTTGAGCACGTCGTCGTACTGCACACCAACCACGGCGATCTTGTCGCCGGCGGCAGGTCCATAATCAATGGGCTCGCCCGGGAGCGTCGTGGTGGTCGTGGTTGAGGTCGTCGTGGTCGTGGTCGTCGTTGTAGTGCTCGTGGCTGTGGTTGTGGTGGGCGCCTCCGTCGTTGTGGGCGCTGCGGTTGTGCCTGGAGGAGCCGTCGTGGTGGTCGGGTCGGCGCTATCGCCGCAGGATGCCGCCAGTAACGCGGTCGCAAGTAGGAGGGCTCCAAGCCGTTTCATTGTGATCTCCGATCGAGGCTCTCGGTCATTAAACGCTCGCGAGCGAGTGCCTGGTTCCTGGCGCGAGAATATGCCCGGCTTGGAGTCTCTTGTAGGGGACAACGGCCTGCACGCGACTGGGCCCGCTCCGAAGAGCGGGCCCAGCGTTGTGCAGCGGAGGGAGGGGGAGAGTTACCGCTGCACGGCCACGGTCACCTTGCGGGGCAGCTCGACCGGCTGCTTGGGCACAGTGACTTCGAGGATTCCATTGCTCGATGCGGCGGCCACGGCGTCGACATCGACGTCGGCGGCGAGGCGGATCTTGCGGGCGAAGCTGCCTTCGCGGATCTCGCGTCGCCGATAGCGGGGCGCTACGGCCGCGTCATCGTCGGGCACTACGTCAAGAGTGCGTTCACCGCTGATCGACAGGACGTTCTCCTCAACGGTGACATCAATCGAATCAGGATCGATGCCGGGCAGCTCGGCGCGAATCAGAAACAGATCGTCCGTTTCAGCAACGTCGACGCGCGGTGCCCATACGTCGGCGGGTTCGCCCGAGGACTCAAAGAGCCGGTTGAAGTCGTTGAAGAGGTTGGTTCCGATGAGGGCAAAGGGATCAAACTTGGTGGTCTGCATAGGTCCTCCAAAGAGTGCTTGTTAGTTATCTCCATGATATAACGTCACTAAACCTGAGTCTATTCCTATCAGATCTATTGAGATGTCGAGAGCGACAGAGTCTTCGGCGAGGAGGATTCGCCCCACCAACTGGATCAGATAGTGTTCCGGTCGTGACATTCATTCTGGTTACCAATGACGATGGTGTGGACTCGTTGTCGCTGCCCCCGCTGGCGCGCACACTGGGGCGCAGCAGTGAAGTCCGAGTGGCGGCGCCCCGGGTCGAGCGCAGCTGGATCGGCAAAGCGATCAGCCGTTTCGACGAGGTCGATGTTGAGGAAGTCGAACGCGACGGCATCTCGATGATGTCGGTCGCCGGATATCCCGCCGATGCTGCCCAACTCGGGATATATCGTCTCTTCGACGAGGAAGCTTCGATGGTCGTCTCCGGGGTGAACATCGGCGCCAACTTCGGATCCGCGTACTTGATCGGGTCCGGGACCATCGGTGCTGCCGTCGAGGGTTCCATCGCCCGCCTGCCGGCATTCGCGTTTTCGGTCGTCAACGTGGGCCACTTCGCCGAATGGGCGGTACGAATGCGGACCCCCGAATCGATTCCGGATTGGGAGCGCTACGCCGACGTGGCCGCGGTCATCGTCGACGAGGTGATGGCGTTCGGGTTCCCGGAGGACATCGACGTCATCACGGTCAACATGCCTGCCGAGGTTCAGATAGACACTCCGCGCCGGGTGACGCACGTCGCCACCTCCAAGTATGGGGCGCTCTTCAAGGAGCAGCGGCCCGGGGTTTACAAGCACCAGTGGGTTTCGGACATGGAAGTGACCGACGGGCTGTGGGGCTCTGACATACAGGCCGTGACCGATGGCAAGATCGCCATCACTCCGATGAAGATATCGGCGGCCGGTGTTGACTCCCAGGCTCTTCGCGACCTCTGGCCCTAGGGAGCAAGGTTGTTCTTCAACGAAGTTTCGGAGATCGAACGGGCACTCGATAGGTCAGAGGATGGCGCCGTTCGTGAGCGGCTCGTCCGGCTTGCCAGGCCGGCGGTGATCTTCAAGGAGGCGAGCCATCCAACGGGATGCTGGGCCTTCGGGTCGCCGATGGTTCCGGATGGCTTCGAGTGGCCCCAATACGAGGGTGGCCCCTTGTCCTTCACCGCCCAGGTCGCTCTGTCGGAACTCCCGCCAGGTTCGTTCGGGAGTGCTGACCTTGCGTCCGGGCATTTGTTGTTCTTCGGGGGAGTCTCTCTAGTCGAAGGGCCCTGGCGGTCCGAGCGTGACGGCGACCCGCTGGCGCGGGTCATCTACCTTCCCGCGGGGACCACCTTGGTTCCGCCCAATCTGCCAGTCTTTGACGACGAGCAGCTACTGGACGACCAGCAGTGGCTGTCTCCCGCGGCGGCCTTCTCGCTGCCGACCTCATGGGAGGTGGTCTCGGAAATCGAAAGTGAGCTTGGTGAAGGCACCTTCCCTGCGGACCGATTGGCGGCAGCGTCGATCGCCGGTATCTCGCACCACATGTTGGGATGGTCCCGCCCGTGGCAGTCGATGCCCGAGCGGGCGGCCGCCGAGGCGGCAGGTGACAGTCGAGAGTGGACTCTGATGATGCAGGTCGACGACGGGTTCGGCAGTGCGTACTTCGTCGTGCCAAAAACAGACCGGAGGGCAACCAGCTTTGACCAGGTGCAGTGGTCCTGGGACTGCTCCTAGGCCGAGGTTCCTGCGCTGTTGGCCAGTAGTCCCAACAGCTCGGCGTACATCCGTTCCTTGATCACGCCCATCGTGGCACCCGCTTTGGAAGCGAAGCCTGACGCGATCTCAACGGCTCGCGCGACAACTTGATCCTCAGGGATGGCTTCTCCCATGATTCCCATTGCAACGGCTGCCTCGCCTCCGTAGCGGCTGCCTGTCACCATCGCTTCATGGGCCGTCAGGTGCGGCAATCGGCCTTTGATCAAGGCATCCATTCCCGGGGTGAAGGGAATACCGAGATCCACTTCCGGCAGGCAGAAGAAGCCACGGTCGGCCCGCATGACGCGGGCATCGTGGCACAGGGCAAGCATCGCTCCGGCAGCAAACGTGTGTCCGTTACAGGCGGCCACCGTGAAATACGGCGAGGCAATCAATCGGGCGAACAGGCGCTCGTCGTCGGCGACAAAGGCTGCCATTGCTTCGCTGCCGGAGGCCATCAACGCATCCAGGTCGAGGCCGTTCGAGTAGAACTTGCCGCTTCCGGTGGTGACCAGGGCTTTGGGGCCGACGGCGCTGTCGACTTCATCGAGAGCCGCGTTCATGGCGTTTAGCCAAGACGGATTCATTCGGTTCTCGCCGTTTTCCATCGCCAGCAGGAAGACGTCACCACGGCGGTCAAGGGATACCGGCATCAGTGTTCGAGATCGGGGTCGAGCTGTCTCAGGAATTCGCCGATGCGTTCGACTTCGTCATCCTCGCCGATGGAAGCCGAGGCGTGGCGTAGGCCGATGAGAGATCGCAGGAATCCCTGATTCGACGGGTTCACCCAGCGCACATACCCACTGCCGCGCCAGCCGCTGCGGCGGAGCTTGTCGAGGCCGCGGTGATAGCCAATGCGGTAGTACGCGTACGACTCGATGGCGCTGTCGGCGAGCTCGCCGAGGCGGGCCCACGCATCGAGATAGCGAGGCCAGCGTTCGACGACGGCCGCGACGGCGGCTTTCCGATCATCAAACGGAAGGCTCAACGCGGCATGCAGGGCGTCGGTCGCCTCTTGGGGCTCGTCGGGTAGCACCGTGTCGGGAGGGCCGGACGAACTCAAGTCGATTGGCTGTTCTGGCATCGCACCTACGCTACTCGTGTATCACGGGCGATAGTGTGGCTTCTCACTTCACAAGGGGGAACTCTCCCGCGGCCAGAAAGCAGTGAAGTGTTGGACCTGTTGCAATAATCTCGCTCGCCACCGTGCTGTTCGTCGGACTGGCCGCCACCACACTCAATCACATCGTCGGGGCGACGCACGTCGCCGCCGCCACCACCTGAGTCGGCGCTCGCCGTTGTCTCGCCCCCGGCCCCGCCGACTACCTTCTAGCTCAGCATGTCGGACCAGACGCAAATCCTTGCCATTGACCTCGGGACCTCCGGACCCAAGGTCGCCCTTGTCTCGGCTGACGGGACCGTCGACGGCGGTGAGTTCGAGCCGATCGATCTGATCCTGCTGCCGAGTGGGGGAGCCGAACAGGACCCGGATGCCTGGTGGGCTGCAATCGTCGCTGCCACCCAGCGCACGCTCGGCGCCGGAGTGCACCGCGAGGTGGCTGCCGTCTCCGTGACTTCCCAGTGGTCGGGGACTGTGGCAGTTGATGCATCGGGGGTCGCTGTTGGCAACGCCATCATCTGGATGGACACTCGCGGAGCCCAGTACGTCGAGGAGTTGATCGGCGGCCCGGTGACGATTCAGGGATTCGATCCGCGCAAAGCTCGCAAATGGGTGAAGCTCACCGGTGGCGCCCCCACCGACGCCGGCAAGGATCCGATCGCCCACATCCTGTATTTGCGGCACGAGAAGCCTGACGTGTTCAACAGAGCCAAGACCTTCCTTGAACCGAAGGACTACATCAACTTCAGACTGACTGGGAAGGCCGTTGCTTCGTACGACTCGATCGCCCTCCACTGGCTGACCGACAATCGCAACCCGGCGGCAGTCTCCTACGCCGACGATTTGCTCGCCTACGCAGACCTTGACCGGTCTCTCTTCCCCGAGCTGCGTCCTGCCACCGACGTCATCGGGGGTCTCTCTGAGGATGCTGCGGCCGAGCTCGGTCTTGCCGCCGGCACCCCGGTGCTCGCAGGAACCCCCGACGTGCACTCTGCCGCCATCGGGTCGGGCACCACGGCCGACTTCGCCGGAAGCCTGTATGTCGGCACCTCGTCCTGGATCACCTGTCACGTGCCGTTCAAGAAGACCGACCTGGTTCACAACATCGCGTCGCTCCCGGCTCCGGTTCCCGGTCGGTACCTCGTAGCCAACGAGCAGGAAACCGCAGGCAAAGCCGTCGAGTGGCTCGCCGACATCTTGTACCCGGACGCCCCCGACCGATCGATCGTCTACGACGAGATGGGTGAGATTGCGGCGGGCGTGGCACCCGGAAGCGGTGGAGTGATCTTCACCCCATGGCTCTACGGCGAACGCACTCCGGTCGAGGATGCCACGTTGCGGGCCGGCTTCTTCAACCAATCGCTCGAGACCGGTCGCGCCGAGATGATCCGTGCAGTGTTCGAAGGTGTCGCATTCAACTCGCGCTGGCTGCTGGGTGTGGTCGAGAAGTTCGCCAAGACGCGACTCGACCCGATCGTGATGGCGGGCGGTGGCGCTCTCTCTGATGTGTGGACGCAAATCTTTGCCGACGTGCTGGGACGCACTATTCACCAGCTGGCGGACCCGATCATGGTCAACGTGCGTGGCGCCGGGCTACTAGGCCACGCCGCCCTCGGCCACATCGAGTGGTCTGACATACCGAGCCGGGTGCCCATCGCCGCGATCCGTAGGCCCGACGACGCCAACGCGGCAACCTACGACGAGCTCTATGGCGCATTTCGTCGAATCCACAAGACCAACCGCCGTACCTACCAGAAGCTGAACCGGCCATGAAGCTAACGGACATCTCAGAGCGGATCCTCGCCAAGCTGCCGCCGCGTCTGGCGGAGGCGATCTACGGGGGTGCCCAGAAGATCCCGAAGGTGCAGCGCTTGCTGGAATCCGAGTACGAGGAGATGCTGGCGACGACACCAATCGAGCACCCGCCCGGCGACTTTCCAACATACGGCCACATTCCTTCCGAGCCCGTGGCTCGAGCCGACATCATGTCCGCCATGGAGACGATGTCGGCGAACGAACAGGAGGATTGGCAGGAGGGCCGCGCCTCGGGGGCCGTCTACCACGGCGATCCGGCGCACATCGACTTCCTCAATGACGTCTATGCCCTTCATTCCCAATCGAATCCGCTCCACGCCGATCTGTGGCCTTCGGCGGTGAAGTTTGAAGCCGAGATCGTGGCGATGACCGCCTCGATGCTCAACGCCTCCTCGACCGCCGACGAGATCGTGGGCACCGTGACATCCGGTGGTACCGAGTCGATCATCATGGCGATGAAGGCCTATCGGGATCTAGCCCAGATCCGGCGTCCCGAGATGGTGATCCCCGATTCGGCCCATGTCGCGTTCGACAAGGCGGCCCACTACCTGGGGATTCGCCAGATCCGGGTTCCGGTTGGCGCCGACTTCCGCGCTGACGTCGATGCCATGGCGCAGGCGGTGAGCCGGCGCACCGTGGTCGTGGCGGGTTCGGCACCCGGCTTCCCGCACGGGGTTGTTGACCCCATTGCGGAGTTGTCTGACATGGCGCGAGAGCGTGGCATCGGATTCCACACCGATGCATGTTTGGGTGGTTTCCTGCTGCCGTGGGCAGAAGAACTCGGCCGCGTCGTTCCCCGTTTCGATTTCCGGCTTCCGGGAGTCACGTCGATATCGGCCGACACGCACAAGTACGGATACGCCGCCAAAGGGACCTCCGTGGTTCTATACCGAGGCAGGGAGCTGCGCCACAACCAGTACTTCGTGGCGTCTGACTGGCCCGGTGGACTGTACTACTCGCCAACAATGGCGGGCAGCCGTCCGGGAGCGTTGCTGGCAACGGCCTGGGCGGCGATGTTGTCGATGGGCGAGGCCGGCTACCTCGACGCCACGCGGGCCATCCTCGAGGCGGCCGATCAGATTCGGCGCGGCATCGAGGGAATCCC
>JAAELU010000168.1 GCA_024226255.1 bacterium
GGCTCGAATATCTTTCGTGAACTCGTCGTCGGGATTGGCTTCAAGCCATCGGCGCATAGTGAGCCATTTGGCCGCCTCGTATCTGTCCCAGCCGTCTTGGTCTGCCAAAACCATTTCCACGACGTCGTAGCCGAGGTGGCCGAAAGACGCAAGAAGTTCTGGAAGCATGAGAAAGTCGGAGATTGAGTTAGCAAGACACCCCTTGGCAACATCTTCCGTCGGCGGTAACTGCCGCCAGTAGGGCTCGCCGATGAGGATGATCCCTCCGGTGCGGAGGCTCTGCGCCAAAAGCTCGATGGCGCCGACGACTCCCCCAGCGATCCATGTAGCACCGAGACAGGCTGCCACACCGGCCTTGTCGTCCGAGACGTAGCCGGCGGCATCGCCATGGATGAACTCGACTTGATCGGCGACACCGAGTCTTTCAGCGCGGAGTTTCGCTTGCTCGGTGTACAACTGGCTCATGTCGATGCCGGTGCCGATGACTCCGTAATCGCGTGCCCAGGTGCA
>JAAELU010000169.1 GCA_024226255.1 bacterium
AAGGCGGTAGCCGCCCTCCAGAACTCAGCGTTGGCTGCCGTCGGCATGTTGTCTGAACCGTCGAAGCGGAAGAGTTCCGCACCGGCGAGTATGTCCAGGAACGACACCTCGAGCGGCGTCCACAGGCTCTGGTCAGCATCAAAGTGCGGTGACAAGAACCCGCTGATCGTGTCAGCAGCGCCGCCGTTGGCGAGCTTCTGCAGACGCTGCCGTGCGTTGGCGTAGTCAACCGAAGCCATGTACTCCATGACCGCCAGAACTTCAGGCGCATCACGGAAAGCAACGGGGAACACTCCGCCACCCAGTACCGGCTGAATGTCAGCAGTCACTGGTGGGAAGTAGAACACATCGATACCTTCGGGTCCGTAGACCGCGTCTGTCGGGAAGAACGAGGCGAAGAAGTTCGCCTGGCGGTGCATCAAGCACGTGCCGTCCGCAAGCGGTGGCCCGTTGTCGCCGAACAGCGTGGTAGCAATGCTGCCACCTGCGGCGTAGGTTCCGCCGGACTTGTTCCACAGATCGCCGATGGCGTTGAAGACGTCGACAACACGCTGGTCGCTGAACTTGACTTCGTTCGCCACCCATTGGTCGTACACGTCGCCGCCGTAGAAGCGGAGCATGAGATCCTCGGTCCAGTCGGTGAACGGCCAACCTGTGGCGCCACCACCGGAGTCGATGCCGACACACCATGGAGTATCGCCATTGGCGATCATGGTGTCGGTCAGAGTGAGCAATTCGTCCCATGAAGCAGGCACGGTGTAGCCCTTGGAGGCGAACAGAGCCGGCTGGTACCAGACCAGCGACTTCAGGTCGGCCTTCGTCGGGATGCCGTACTGCGCGCCGCCGACGTTGCCCAGGGACCAGAGGCCCTCAGGGGTCGTGGCTTGCACGGTCGCCGTGATGTCGTCAGTCAGAGGCACGAGTGCGCCCTGGTTGGCGAAGTCGGCAAGCTTGCCCGGCTGCGGGAGGATCCCGATGTCG
This sequence comes from bacterium, assembly GCA_024226255.1. Lineage (GTDB taxonomy): Bacteria > Actinomycetota > Acidimicrobiia > Spongiisociales > UBA5794 > JAHEJX01. The sequence continues at coordinate 982 of JAAELU010000169.1, forward strand.
GGTGGGTTGCCGCCGGCTACCTGAACGTTGATCTGGTCGGAGAAGTCACGTGCTCCGGTGTAGCTGATCTCCATGCCGTTTGCGGCAGCAAAGAGGTCAAGCGCCGCCTGGAAGGCACCAGCTTCGACGTCTGATGATTCAGGTCCAAATACGGTCACTGCAGTCCCCGCTAGGGGGTTCGTGGCCTCTACAACAACCGTCTCGGTGACGATCGAGGTCTCGGTAACGGTCTCAATTACGGTTTCTGTTACAACCACTGTCTCAGGTGGCTCATCCGATCCACTATCGCCGCACGCGGCAGCGATCATCGCAAGAGTCAACAGGAGAGCAGCGGAGGAGAAGACACTTCTTCTCTTCAGCATTCGACAAATTCCCTTCCATCCGGGAGGTGACCATCGGCCACCGTCTTTGCGAGATGGCAAACGCCCCTCACAGCCCATGTAAGCGCTTACAGATCAGCGCCACTTCACCTTAGCGAGAGGGTGGCTATGGGGTCAACGCGGCGGTGCGGTGCTGTCACGAACTACCAGCTCGACGGGCATCAACTCGTGTACACGACCCGAGTCGTGATCGGGCAGAGACAGCATTCTTTCTGCGGCCAAGCTCCCCAATCGGCGTACTCGTTGGCGCATTGTGGACAGTCCGGTGGCCTCGGCGAGGTCGTGGTCATCGAACCCGATAATCGACAGATCGCCGGGAACGTCGATACCGAGACGGCGGGCTTGGGCAAGCCCACCCATTGCCATCTCATCCGACATGAAGAAGACCGCCGTCGGTGGCTCCAATTGATCGGCGAGCTCGTCGATCGCCTGACGGCCGCCGGAGACTGTCAACATGCCGGTCAACCGATACTCGGCAAGCTCTTTGAGTCCAGCGTCGGCTAGGGCGGCCTGATAGCCGTCAATACGGGACGCCAACACGGGAGAGGTGTCCAGCGAAACTTGCTGGCCTCCCGCGATACCGATCCTGGTGTGGCCGATTTCGATGAGATGGCGGGTGGCCCGAAAGGCGGCGTCGAAGTTGTCGATGGAGAGGGACGGAACTCGGGCGACGTCTTCCCCTATCGCAACGAGATTGAGTCCCGACTCGATGAGTCGCTGCAGTTGCCCGACGTCAGGAAAGAAGTCGACGATGAGCAAGCCGTCGATACGGGTCTGCAGTGAGTGAGCCCTCGAAAGAAACTGCTCCCGATTGAGCGGCGTGTCGGCGGCATAGATCACAAGATCGTGTCCGGCGGCCGACAGAACCTCTTCCACCCCGGCGAGGACCTGGCTGGTGTACCAAATGTCGTAGTAGGGGGCCACCAGGCCGATAGTCCGAGTGGCCCCGCCCGCCAACAAAGAGGCTCCGAAGTGAGGCGAGTAGCCGAGCCGTTGGGCCGTCGCCACAACTCGATCACGGGTGACTTCGGCCACGTGGTCCATGCCCCGCAGTGCGCGACTGACCGTGGCGACCGACACACCGGCCTCACGCGCTACGTCCTCGATGGTTGCCCTCATGACACCAGGCTCAATAGATAGGTTCGCTCGGCAGGAACCTCGACGCGGCCAATGTGGGCGGACCCGGTCGCGGCGAATCGCGAATCGAATCGCAGGTTCCAATGGCCGTCCGGAAGATCAAAAGCGACTGGAGAGTCCCCGAAGTTGGCGATGGCGATCACATCTCCACGGCGCAGAGCCTTCGCTGGGCCGTCGAGTTGGTCACTCCATACTGCCGCCGTCTCCCAGAGGTCGGGCAGAGTCTTGCGGAGTAGGAGGAGCCGGCGGTGCTTGAGGAGCCAGCTGTTCTCAGTGTTCTCCTGACCAGCCACAGTCTCCGACGCCATCCGGTCGGGTGCGTGAAGCCAGGGAGTGGCCCCGGCACAGAATCCGTTGGCGTGCGAGTCGTCCCAGGGCATGACCGACCGGGTACCGTCGCGGCCCTTGCCGTGCGCGTTGCGGGTCGATATCGGATCCTCCAGGTCGATTGCCTGGATTTCGGCGTTGACGAGTCCGAGTTCCTGTCCCTCCCACAGAAACGGAAAGCCGCCGAGAGCCGCCATGAAACTGAATACGGCGAGCGAGCGATGTCGCCCGCGGTCTCCCCCGCCGAACCGAGTCGGCGAGCGCGACGTATCGTGGTTGTCGATTACCCAGGACACGCCGGTCTCTGCCGATATGTCGACCGCCTCGAGACGCTCCAGAAGTGCTGACGGCTCCCACACCATCCACGCCGGTTCGAGGTAGAAGACGGTGTGGAGACTGCCTTCACGCACGTAGCCGGCTACTCGATCGATCGTGCGTGGATTGGATTCACCGATCAGCACGGCGTCGTAAGGAGCGACGACCTTGTTCCACCGCTGGTATACCTCGATAGTGGCATCTTGATCCAAGTCGTAGAGGTGATCGAAGGCGTTGAACACATCGGAGGGATCTTCGGGATCGGTGATTGCCGCTCTCTGCGGATTGTCGCGAAATTGCGGATCCTTCATCACGCCGTGGGCGACATCAATGCGGAACCCGTCGGCGCCGTGATCGCACCAAAAGCGAAGGATCCCGTCAAACTCGTCGCGAACTGCCGGATTGGTCCAGTTGAGGTCGGGCTGCTCCGGCAGAAACAGGTGACACCAATACTGTCCAGAAGCCTCATCGAACGTCCAGGCGGGGCCTCCAAAGTGGCTCACCCAGTTGTTGGGCGGACCACCATCAAGCGCCGGATCGCGCCAGATGTAGTAGTCGCGATAAGGATTGTCGCGACCTTTCAGCGCCTCCTGGAACCACACATGGTGAGAGGACGAATGGTTGGGAACGATATCGACGATGACTTTGATGGCTCGTGAGTGGGCCTCGGCTACGAGTGCGGAAAAATCTTCGAGATCGCCGTGAATCGTGTTGACCGCCTTGTAGTCGGCAACGTCATACCCATGGTCGTATCCGGGCGAGTCATAGAACGGAGCAATCCAGATGGCGTCCACTCCCAGCCACTCGAGGTATGGCAGCCGCTCGGTGATCCCGGCGAGGTCGCCGATGCCGTCGTCGTTGGCATCCGCGAAGGAACGTGGGTAGATCTCGTAGCCAACTGCACCCTGCCACCAGCGTCCCATCAGTACCTCTCCCCCTTTCAGAAGACGGCTCGCTCATCAACCGGCGCCTCTGTAAGCGCTTACAGTCCGGCTTCGACAGTAGTAAGGATGCACTCTCGGAGCCACTGGAACCTCGCTTTCCGTGCGCCGTCAGATTCCTCAAGGACCGCCGCAGCCGGCAAGTGACACCACACAAACTGCTGGACCGGTGTACGGGCCGAACCGATACTGGGGAGGCATACCGCGTCGGCGTCCATACACTGGCCAGGCGCCTTGGGGGCTTCAACTATGTCTGACGACACTCCACAACCTGACGATATGTCTCTACACAAACGCCGTATTCCACTAGCTGCGGTGGCTGCAGTAGCTGCGCTGGCTGCTGTCGCACTCGGTGTGGTTTCGCTTGCGGGAGATAATGTTTCGCCGCCGGCGAACGGCGGACCGACTTCAACGTCGTCGAACTCGACTATTACCACCACATCGAGCACGGGGCCACCGGTGACCGGAGCAGTGCCCTCGACCTCGCTGGGCGCCTTCACGGCGGAGTTCAGTCCCTTCGCCAACGAGGATCTGGTTTCCAACCTCAACACGATTCCAGAGAATCCGCCGGTCGATGACGCCGCAGCGTCGATCTACGTTGACGCGGTGGCCGGCAGCGACCGAGCCGCCGGCACGCTTGATGCGCCTGTGGCGACACTCGAAGCCGCCAGGCGGTTGGCGCGACAAGCGCTGAGCGACGCAGGTGGGGATGTCGTTGTCTACCTACGCGGTGGTATTCACTTTAGAAAGGACACTTTCGCCCTCAGCTTCCAGGACAGCGGTCGGGGCGGCTTCGACATGGTGTACCGCAGCTATCCGGGCGAACAGGCAATCATCGAGGGTGGGGTCCCGGTCGATGCTTGGGAGCCGGCCTACGACTCGGTGATGGTGGCGCCTGTCCCCGACTCGGTCGCCGATATGCGCCAGCTGTTCGCAGCCGGACAGCGCCAGCCGAGAGCGCGCACCGCAGAAGCCATCGGAATCGCCGACGGGTTCGTTCGAGGCCCATTGTTCAATCAGCAGCGGAACGTTGCACTGACGGTCGAGGCCGACCTGGTTGACGGCATCAGCAATCCGGAGTCACTCGAGCTGGTCTACGTCGGCGTTTCCGTTGCGGGCCATGGCCAAACGCTCAGCAACGGCACCGAGCGCGACCGTCCGTCGTGGAAGGCGCATCGTTTGCCAGTAGAAGGTGTCAGCGATCTTGGCAATGACCGCGTCCGGCTCGACATCGGTGGTGGAGCGCTCTACCAGGCGTCCGAACGCGGCTACGCCCCGTTGGAGATTCTCCCGTCCGATCCCTTCTTCATCGAGAATGCTATCGAGCTGCTGGATGAGCCCGGCGAGTGGTACTTCGACGAGTCGGCACGCCTTGTGTATTGGTGGCCTCCGGGCGCAGCCGCTCTCGCCGACGCCTGGATCCCGCTGACCGAGGTGCTCCTCAACATCGACGGCACTCCCGACCGCCCCGTTCGCAACATCCGTTTTGAGGGACTCGCCTTTCGCCATGCCGCCTACACCATTACCAACCAGACGGGTTCGGTGATCTCGCAGGCTGCCAACTGGTTCACGGGTTGGCAACAGGCCGATTGGATGGAGCATGACGGACAGCGCCATCCCCATCTCGATGGGGATCGCCGCTCCGCTGTCCGGAACCTTGTCAGATCGAGTCGGATCGCGCCCGGTCACCGTCGCCGGACTGGCCACCATGACCGTGGGCTTCGTGGCAGCCGCCTTCTTCTTCGAGGGCGCCACGACC
>JAAELU010000170.1 GCA_024226255.1 bacterium
CAGCGTTCTATCCTATTGACTGGCGGGAGGTTGGCTCGCCGCTCGCATTAAGGACTACCGCGGAGCGGTTTTGGTTCTCAACGAAACCAGGACATGCGGCACACAATCGCCATGAAAGGGGTATTTCTAGCTATCCATGGGCATTCTGTGGGCATGTTTCAGCGAAAAACACGCGGTTCCCGGACCGGCTCTTACGGGCGATTCCACTCCTAAGCCGTTGCGATGGCTTGGCTTAGAGCGCTCACCCCAAGGGTCAGGCTAGAGGCACGGTCGGGGCGGACAGCCGATTGATGCCCCATAAACGCACCTCGCTGGGCGGATCCAGACGATAAAAGCACCTTCCGACCGGGGCGGATGCTCATATCGGCACCCTGGACGGGCATCGCGAGGCGATAACGGTCCGCCCATTTCGGCCTACAGGGGGCCGCTCCGAATCGGGCAGAAGAAGTCGTCATCGTCATCTGCAACGATGATGGTCCCATGTCCGGTATCCTGGGACCACGCGATACAGTCATAGGTGAACGCCATTGAGTAGTGATTCGTGCCCGTCCGGACGTAGCGATAGCTCTGCGCCCCGGTCTCCTCGTCTTCAACCAGTTGCTTCACGTCGGCGGCGAGATGGCTGGCGAACTCCTGCATCAGCCTCCCCGCCCGCGGCAGCACGACTTTCCGGTCGCGGATGACCTGTCGGCTGGCATCGAGCGCCTCGGTTCGGTTCTCACGAACCAGATGTTCTTTGTCGTCCCAGCTGTAGGAGCCTCGCTGGGATTCGATGAAGTAGTTCAGGAAGACACGGCCATAGTGGCGGTTGGCGAACGCCCGGGTGGCGTGAATCTCGGGAAGCGCGTCGATCACGCATCGGCCGACTTGAAATTGCTCCATCAGAACGTCGAGTTCCGAGTAATCCTGATGGGTTCCGATATAGACCACGATGCGCTCGTCGTACTTATCGGGCGGGAAACGTGAGATCACCACGTGCAGCTCCTTCCCCGTGTCGACACCCATCGTGCAGCGCCACTGCGATTCTTCTTCGATCCCGTGTTCGCCGCAGCAGACCAGGACGGCGGCCTCGTCGAGCCGATTCTGCCGGTCGGCCCAAGCCAACCCGATCTTCAGGTTGTAGAAGCGCTCCGGGAATCGTGTCTGACGATACTCCTGAAGTATCTCTCCCGGGTCGACCTTGGAGGAATGCAGTTGGGAGATCCGGTATCCGTGAACCTTGCGATCCGGAAAGTCGGCCACCCATTCGCCGTTACCGACCTCCAGCTCGTCACCACACTTGAGGCAGGCGTAGTAGTGTTCGCCATCCTTGCGCTTGCGGATGATTGGCACCTCTTGGCCGAGCCGAGCCGGAAACTCCCGATCGAGCGCCGTCCATGCGCCGCAACCCTCGCAGCGAATCGTCCAGCGTCGCTGGTCCGAAAGCTCGAACGCCTCATCGATGCCGTAGTTCGGGA
>JAAELU010000171.1 GCA_024226255.1 bacterium
GACTGCCTCCGCTTCCCCCCTCGACCCGCCCCAGAGCGGGCGGCCCACTCCCCCCAGGTGTCTGTCGCCCAGAGCGGCGCCAGACGGGGGGAGAGACACGCATTTGGACCACCCGAGCAACGGCCCGCAACTTCACGCGCTCGGGCCTTCGCCAGGAGACGACCCAGCGCACACCACCCGGACCTCAAGCAACGCCCCAACACCCCGACCACCCGCACCTTCGCCAGGAGACGACCCCAGCGCACACCACCCGCACCCCACACAACGCCCACCCGCACCTCGCCGCCATCCCCTCTCGATACACTCCACCCATGCCCGAGGGTTGGGAGTCCGAAACCATGGCAAAGCTGATCCCGGATACGGATATGCGGATCTGGCGTCATGAGTTTCACCGTCATCCCGAGCTTGGATTCGACGTCGGCTGGACTGCAGCTCGCGTGGCTGAGCTGTTGGGCGGCTTCGGGTGTGAGGTGCACACCGGGATGGGCGGCACGGGCGTCGTCGGTGTGCTCCGACGTGGCGAATCAGACAATGCGATCGCCCTGCGCGCCGACATGGATGCGCTGCCTATCCAAGAGACTGAACACGACGGGCCGAGATCACAGATCGATGGAGTGTTTCACGGATGCGGCCATGACGGGCACATGGCCATGCTGCTGGGAGCGGCCCAGCATCTGGCGAACAACGACTCGTTTGACGGCACCGTCGTTTTCATATTCCAACCGGACGAGGAGAACGGTCGGGGTGCGCCCGCAATGATCGCCGACGGCCTGTTCGAACGGTTCCCGGTGGCCGCCATATTTGGGTTGCACAACAAGCCGGAGCATGCTGCAGGACACTTCGCCACCAGGGTCGGTCCGATGATGGCGTCGGAGGACCTGTTCGAGATCACGATTCAAGGCCGCGGTGGGCACGCTTCGATGCCGCACAGATTGATCGATCCGGTGGTGGTGGCGGCCCAGATCATTTCCGGCCTGCAGACGATCATCTCCCGCTCGGTGCCGGCGGTCGACGCGGCAGTCGTCTCGGTTACCGAAGTGATCACCGATGGGGCTCGCAACATCGTTCCGTCCACGGTCACGATCAAGGGCGATTGTCGGACGTTCACGCCAGCGGCACAGGACACGATCGAAAGCCGCATGCGACAGATCGTTGAAGCGACCTGCGCTGCCTATGGAGCCAGCGGCACGGTCTGGTACAACAACGAGTTCATTCCCCTCGTCAACCATGCGGCTGAAGTTGAAGCCTCAGTCGCCGCGGCACAACGTGTCGTAGGCGAACCGGCCGTCGATGGATCCTGCGACTTGATCCTCGCCTCCGAGGACTTTGCCCATTTCACCCAGGTCGTACCGGGAGCCTTCATCGACCTTGGTACCGGGAGGGACGGCACATCTCTGCACAGCCCGACGTTCCGTTTCAACGACGATGTGCTCGCCACCGGGGCCGGCTACTGGGTTGAGCTGGTGCGAATGCAACTTGCCGCCGGGTAGCCGCCAACCGCGTCAGAACTGCCCCGGCTCGAGCATCAGCGGCTCGTGCCCGGTGGCTTCCAGGAATCTCAACAGATCGGCCCGCCCAATTGCCGTCGTCTTTGTGTTGTCGAGCGGATGGAAGTTGAGCGGCTCGTGTTCGAGCATCTCACGATCGAGCGCAACCCGAACGACGCCGTCGACATCGTTGATAACACCGAACGGAGACACTGCGCCCGGAATGACGCCCAGGTGAGTCATCAGTCGCTCCGGGCTGGCAAAGCCGATCCGCCCGGCGCCGACGGACTCTCCGAGACGCTTCAGATCAATCTTGCGGTCAGCTTCGGCGGTGACGAGCCACATCTGTTTCTTCTTGTTGCGCAGGAACAGACTCTTGGAATGACCACCAGGCTGCGAGTCGCGCAGCAACCGGGCCTCCTCCACCGTGAACACCGCTTCGTGATCAACCGTCGATGTAGTCAGCCCCAGCTCGTCGAGATATCCGAGTAACTCGGAAGGCGTTCTAGGGGCTGTAGAAGAAGTCACACGGAGAAGCTAGCGAAAGATGCTGGTGGACAGCCATGTGGCCCCTATTCAATCGACTTGTGGAGCGCGACAATCTTGGGGAGTCCGCGTAGAGGGAATAGTGTGCACGTCGGCACCGCGAAGTGGATTGGGCCTTCCATAACTTCCTAACCAGCTTGGTCGATTCGTGTTGTCTCCTCCACGCGAAGGACTCCAAGCATCCTCAGGAAGGAGGGTTCTAGTGAGGCGCAAGTTTGCTGTCGCATTGACGGCATTTGCTCTGGTATTCGGCGCCGCCGCAGGGATATCTTCCGCAGATACCGACCCTGTCGCTCCGGCCGAAGCGATGGACATCGTCGGCCAAAGCCATATGGCGGTTCAAGGAACAGCGTGGGTGGCCGAGCGACCAGCCAAGTTCAGAAAGTGGAGGGCATGGGCGTGGGGCGTTGAGACGAAGGTGAGGAAGGCGACCCAGGAATGGGTGCACATGGCCATCCCGACACCCACGTATATCGACAACACGCAGCTCAAGGTCTTCCACATCGAGTTCTGTGCCAAGGCCAGCAAGCCGCTGAAGAGCGCACCGAAGGCCGTGCACATCTGGGCGAACCAGAAGAAGGTGTACACCGAGACAATTACGTGGCCGGACACGACCGCGGAGCACTGCCACAAGATCGATTTTAGCCCGCCCAAGTGGATGGAATCGGTCGGAATCAGCGTGTTGGTGGGTTATGCCAACCGTTCCAACAAGGTGACACTCACCAAGGCGTGGATCGCGCTGGCACCGTAGCTTTCGGCACCAGTTCGTCCACGACAGAAGAACATCGCTGTGGGGCGTGGGGTCATGATGGCCTCACGCCCCAACCATACGGAGCGCGCCTTGGCGAGCGACGAATAGCTGCGCTCTAGAGCAGGATCTCGAACCCGGCCCGGGCTGGGTCGGTGTCCGCTTCAGTGATCTGGACGGCGGATACCCGGGCGTAGCGTGGCCCATCGGTGAGGAACCCGATCATTTCATCGATGAGCTGCGCGGGGCCTTGGGCCAAGACCTCCACTGCTCCGCTCGGCAAGTTGCGCACCCATCCGGCGACGTCGAGGCGAAGTGCCGCATCGCGCGTTGAGTAGCGAAACCCGACTCCCTGGACGACCCCGGTCACGACGGCTCGAATGCAACGTTCATCGGTCACACTGTCATGGTGCCACGAAATGGCTCAGCCTTCAGGCTCGCTGCTCGGCGCCCGGAACTCCGAGCCGTCCGTCCCCGGGACGACCTCCACAACGCACGTCCCGTCGTCCGCGAAAGTGATCACGATCGCTATGTCCTGGCGAGGTTCGCTGTTGATGTTGGCGCCACAGGCCGGTCCGGTCGGTTCGATCATGTCGAGATCCTCGATGCACTCCTTGCCCCCGACACAGTTGGCCGTGAACGCTTCGACTCGATCCGGGAATCGCTCGCCGCCGCCGACCCAGGTCGGCTGGGCGGGCCAGTCGCGGGCAAGGATCGCCAGGGGATGGACCTCGCCCCCGAAGTGCATCGTGTAGACGTGGGCATCGAGTGGAGCGGCGCCTCTGATGACAATGCCGAACCTGCCCAGCGCCCACCACTGCGATTTATCGGGGTCGTCGTTGGTCAGGTCGACAGAAATGGCGTCTTCGTCGCACCCTCGGCAGATGTCCTCGGCGGTGAGAGACAAGAGGAATCGATCTGGCAACGCAGAGCGTTCCACTGCGAGCACGTACGCCGCCGGGTTGGCATCGTCGGTGCATCCGTTGCGGCCGTGTTCAAATGTGAACTCGCCAAAGGCGCGGTTGGGCTCGATGACGAGACCCTGGAACTGGATTTCGGGACACGAGCCGGAGACGGCGTGGCCCAGAACCATCAGCACGTCAGTTTCATAGTCCACCGACGGTGCCGGGATGTCGAAGGGCAGCGACTGCCACATGCGCTCGGTATCGCGCACGTTTTCCGCAACGGCAACGCCGTATGTGAGTCCGCTGCGTGTGAAAGCCAGCAACTCCCAGCCGAGCCCTGAGGTGAGGTTGCCGGCGGCGTCTCGAGTCACGACCGGCTGAGAACCGGTATCGGCTGTCGATGGGTCGACTGTCTCGCCGCCGTCGCACGCCACCAGCAGAAGCGCGAGTCCAATGCCGATGAGTGACCGATTCATACGGAGAGTATGACGCCCGACTCATCGGGATGGTTCCAAGCCCGCCGGCGGTGGGGGCCGACCGAAGCGGAATCTGTGGCCAATGGCCCTAGACGTTCGGACTCGTCAGGCGTACACAGTGGGTTGAAGGAGGCTCGTGCGATGTCTGCTGTCATTGATTGGCTGCTCGAAGGCGATCCAAGCATTCAATGGCAAGTTGAGCGTGACCTGCTCGACCAGCCAGAGGGCGAGTGGTCCGAAACCCGCCAACGGGTGGCGCTCGAAGGGTGGGGCAGGGACCTGCTCGAGCATCAGGATCCGGGCGGCACGTGGGGTGGGGGCCTCTACACGCCGAAGTGGACTTCAACCAACTACACCCTTCTGCAACTGAGGCGTCTTGGCCTCGATCATTCCAACGCCGCAGCCCAGCGGGGCTGCATGAGGCTTCTTGATGACGCCGACTGGCATGAAGGCGGCGTTTCCTATTGGGCCAGTCGCCGGTTTGCCGAGCGCTGTGTAAACGGCATGGTGCTGTCCACGGCGGCGTACTTCCGGGTCGACGATCAGCGTGTCGATTCGATCGCCGGTCTCCTCGTCGCGGTGCAGATGGCCGATGGCGGGTGGAACTGCGAGGACTACCGCGGGGCGACCCACTCCTCGTTCCATACAACCATCTCGGTGTTGGAGGGTCTCACCGAGTGGAAACGAGCCAACAACAGCGGCCAGGCCGACGATGCGATCGCCCGCGGCCACGAGTTCCTCCTCTCGCACCACCTGTACAAATCACACCACACCGGCCGAGTCATCAACGAGGCTTGGACCAAGGCATGGTTCCCGCCGCGCTGGCACTACGACGTGATGCGCGGTCTCGATCACTTGCAGAACTACGGAGCTGAACCTGACCTCAGGGCCGCCGATGCCGTTGCGCTTGTCGAGAGTGCCCGACGCTCCGATGGGCGATGGCCGAAAGGCAGCCAGTACACCGGGGTAACGCACTTCACGATGGAACCGGGACGTGTTGCTGGCCGGTGGAACACGCTGCGCGCATTGCGGGTACTGCGTTGGTGGAACCACCCTGGCTGAGCAGTTCACAGCCAGCCGAATTTGAGTCAGAGGCTTGGCAGGGGCGAAGGCCTCTTGTCGGCCAAAAGAGCTGGTCAATAGCGTTTTAGGCAATAGCGAAAGGGGTATTTCGTGCGCAAGAGGCTAGGGCTTGTGCTGTTGGCGTCCCTGACTATGTCCAGCGTTCTGCTGGTGGCGGGGCCATCTTCGGCGGCAGCCGTTTCGACTCCAAAGGGCAAGGTATACGTCGGTATCGAGACCAATGATCCCGATCAGAGCGCCAATGTGGTGGTAATCGGGGAAGGGTCGAACCCGGTGCCGTTCATCTTGATCGACTACAACGCCGGCAACTGCAAGGATGCCGAGGACAATCGGCTGCCGATCATCCTGACCGGGTGGGTAAACGTGAGCGCAGCCGACGAAGCAGGCAAGCGGGTGGTCACCAACGATGGGGAGATGCGCTTCCAGTGCACCAATGCGGACCGGTTCGTGCTGCCATGGGATGTCGAATTGGAGTACGACTCGAAGGCCGACACGCTTGGCGGCCATGAAGACTGGGCGACGCTGAGCCGAGCCTGTAACGGCACCAATGTGCCCGGGTTCAACACGGTGATCGGTGATTCCGGGAGGAACGAGCTCATTGGAACCAGTGGCATGGACCTCCTCGACGGGCGGGGCGGCGGTGACACGCTGCGTGGCAAGGGTGGCCACGACATCTTGTGCGGCGGCAACGGGAATGATGTTCTCAAGGGTGGCGCCGGCATTGACCTGCTCTTCGGTGCCGATGGCCGTGACAAGCTATTCGGCGACAACGGTTTTGATGTGCTGCTTGGCGGTGACAATCCCAAAGCGAAGAAGCGGGAGCCTCTCGAGGGTGGCGCCGGCTGGGACGTGATTTATGGGTGGCTAGGTCGTGATCTCCTGGTCGGTGGCGGCGGTAGTGATCATCTCTATGGCGGGCCGGGTTCGGACAAACTCAAGGGCGGTCCCGGCAGCGACACCTGCCTGGACAAGCCGGCGAGCACCTTCAAGAGCTGCGAAGACACCGGCTGAATCGACACCGTCTGGTATACGCTGTGGCCCGGCTTGGTTCCGGGCCACAGCCCATTCTGGGTCACGACTCCGGGGCCATAAAACGCCTGGTCAGAGTCTTATGCCCCTTACGCGCGCCCACGATGCCGACGTAGCGTTCTAACCAACAGCGAAAGGGGAATTTCGTGCGCAAGAGGCTAGGGCTTGTGCTGTTGGCGTCCCTGACCATGTCCAGCGTTCTGCTGGTGGCAGGGCCTTCTTCGGCGGCAGCCGTTTCGACTCCAAAGGGCAAGGTGTACGCAGGGATTGAGGTGATTGATCCCGATGGAAGCCCGAACGTGGCCGTTTTCGGCGAGGGGCCCAACCCGGTTCCCTTCGTACTGATCGACTACAACGCGGGCAACTGCCGCAATGACGCCGACGACCGGCTGCCGGTGATTCTGACCGGCCTCGTCAAGGTGAGTGCCGCCGACGGGGACGGGATGCGGTCCATCACCAACGTAGGGCCGATCCGGATGCAGTGCACCAACGCCGAGAAGTTCGTCGAGCTGTGGACCATCGACTTCACATACAACAGCAACACGGATGTGCTCGGGGAGAATGACGATTGGGCCACGATGACCCGGACCTGCAATGGCCAGGACCATTCGGACATTCCCACAGTGGTGGGCGACAGCGGGAAGAACACGCTTGTCGGCACTTCCGGTATGGAGATCATCGACGGTAGGGGCGGCAGCGACATCATCCGCGGTAAGGGCGGTCACGACATCCTGTGCGGTGGTGCCGGGCACGACATCATCAAGGGTGGTGCCGGCATTGACCTCCTCATCGGAAACGACGGTCGCAACAAGCTATACGGCGAAGAGGGCATGGATGTCCTCCTCGGCGGCGACAATCCGAAGGCCAAGAAGCGCGAGATACTCGATGGTGGTCCCAGCTGGGACGTCTTGTTCGGTTGGGAAGGCCGTGACTACATGGTTGGCCGCAGCGGCAACGACGTGCTCTTCGGCGGCCCAGGTTCTGACAAGCACTTCGGGGGCTCCGGAGACGACGCCTGCTACGACACGAAGTCGAGCACGTTCAAGAGCTGCGAGAAGGTTGCGAAGCGGCCTGCAGTGCCGATCCGCATAGTGGGGAATTCCTCACCCGAAAGCCCTGAGGGCGAGGCCCTGCAGGCAGAGTTGGACGCTTTCATAGCCGACAAGGCCCTGGATTACACCTACGAGGAACACGGGGATCCGTCCAGTTTGGTTGGCGGAGGTGACGCGCCCGATCTGATAATCCAGCCGCAGCCCGGAGCGATCATGGCGGTGGCGGACGATCTCGTCGATATCTCCGCGTTCTTTGCGAATCCGACCTACCTCGAAGACAACTTCGGCGAGTACATGATCGAGCTGGTGACCGACGGCGCGAAGGCACTCGGCGGGCCGATCAAGGCGGACATGAAGAGCCTCGTGTGGTACCAGCCGGCGCTGGTGACCGCCGCCGGCTACTCCCTGCCCACGTCGTTCGCTGAACTCAAGGCACTCAGCGAGGAGATGGTGGATGACGGCGAGACGCCGTGGTGCCAGTACATGGAGCACGGGTGGGCAACCGGCTGGCTCGGGACCGATTGGATCGAGGATCTTCTCCTCAGCAAAAAGGGTCCCGGCTACTACGACGACTGGGTCGCCCACACGGTGCCCTTCACCGCGGCGCCGGTTGACAAAGCATTCGATCGCTATCTGGACATGATGGACACTGCCGGATTTGTGCATGACCGCGACAACGTGTTGAACCTGGGGTGGGCCGAGAATGTCGAGCCACTAAGCGACGGCGACTGCTTGATGCATAAGCAGGCGTCGTTCCTGGCCGGCATGTTCGGCGATGGCTTGGGCGATTTCGACACCTTCAAGTTCCCGCCCGTCAACGACGCGTATGCCGACGCAGTCCTCGGCGGCGGTGTCTATGTGGCAGCCACCAACGACAGTGAGGATGTCGTCGAGTTCGTCAGGTTCATGCTGAAGCCAAAGTTTGGCGAAGCAGCCATTGCGGAAGGATCGGGATGGATCCTGCCGAACCTCAACTTCGACAACAAGGAGTACACCGATTCGTTGACGAAGTCATGGGCTAAGGACGTGCGGGCCGCAATCAATGCCGGCCAGTATCGCTTCGATGCCTCTGACCTGATGCCGCCTGAGATCGGATTGGGCTCCGACGCCGACGGTCCCGGTGCGTTCTGGCAGGCAGTTCAGGACATTGTCAGCGGCGACCGGACGGTGCCGCAGGTGCTCCAAGACATAGAAGACGCCTGGCCCAATTAGGGACCACCGAGAGACGACAACGAAGGGCCCGGGAATCCCGGGCCCTTCGTGCTTTCGCCTCGATGGCGGATTCAGGCTCCGAGAGTTTCGGCGATACCCCGAGCCTAAGGGCCTGTCGCCAGCGCACGATGGATCCGGATTTCCGGGCAACGGATACTCTGGGACTGTGAAGACGCTGTCCGCGCTGATCATCGCGGCCCTCCTGCTGGCTTCGTGCTCCGACTCGGGTGACGTCTTCGAGTTCACATTCTCGACTGACGAATGTCCGGGAGACCGAATTCCAACCTCGCATGTGGTCGCCGTCGATCTGGCAACGGGCGAACCGAATTGGTCGCAGCGGATTCCGTACAGCGCCGACTCGAGCCCGCGTGTCGAGCTGGTCGGCGACCGTCTCGTTTTCGCATTCAGTACGGCGGAACCATCGGGCGAACCTGACGATCCGATATTCGGAGGGGCCGCCGCGCTGAGCACCGCCGGTGAGCCTCTATGGCAGGAGACCTTGGGGATGGTCGACGGGTTTGGCGTCGTCGACGAAGTCGTCGTGATGAGCGTGATACCCGATGTGGGTCGACGAACTGAGATGGGAATTGCAGTCGCTGATGGAACGTCCGTGTGGCGCCATCCGGCAGATAGTTGGGATTCGCCGCTGCTCATGGGTCCAATCGCACTCTTTGAGGGTGGCAACGGAGTCCGCGCTCGCCAGGCCTCGACAGGTGATGAGATGTGGTTCTACGGAAGCGACGGCATATCCACATGGGGTTCGCTCACGCTGGACGGCCGCGCCGTCGTGCCTGTGGTCGAGTTGGCCAAGTACATCGATGTTGATCTGGATACCGGCGAGGCAATTGAAATCGACACCGCCAGTGGTGGCGGGGCGGTGCGGGTCATAGCCCTGACGCCCCATGTGGTTGTAGGCCATGAGGAATGGTGGGCGACTGACGATCGGGGCAAGAAGATCGCAGTCGCTGGACTGTTCGGATATGACAGGGACACATGGCAAGAGGTGTGGCATCGAGATGTGGCCAACGCCTGGGGGGTCGTTTGGGCAGGGGGCCTCATCGTCAAGCCGGGACGCAACATCCGCGTCTTCAATATCGAGACGGGCGCAGAGGTGGCCAAGATCCCGGCTGGTCATCGAGACCGCTTCGAGTTCGCCACGTCCCGGCGAAACGACATTCTCATTGGATACGACGGAATCGTTGCCTCATACGCCAACAGAGAATTGAGCGAGATGCTGATTGGATCGGCAACTGAGGGTGCTTGGGAGATCGACGAGAATCGAACGTTGGTGGCGTCGACCCGCCTCGATGGGACGCACCAAGTCGCGATGATGAACGCCGAGCTCACGGCGGGGCTGTGGAGCGCGAAACTCGACATGCCGGCCGATCACGTGGTCCTCGGGGAGGATGCCGCGTACGTGGTCATGTCGGACGCCTCCTGCACCAGTTTCTAGCCCGAACCAACAACGAGAGTTCGCCTTATCCACAACTCCCGCTATGGTTGCGTCCTGTCGCCGCGCGGCGAGGCCTGCGTTACTGAACGCACTGCCGCAGTGGAACACGACATCGCTCCTGGGTTTGGTTGCCTCGTCTCTCCCGCCTGACTTCGCAAGATGCGTCGCTCCGGTTCGTGCGCCACCGAAAACTGAACTGCTCGCCGCATTCGCCGCGGGCCTTCTAAGAAGAAGTACCAGGAGACCTACTGTGTCAAAGACCTTCGCCGACCTCGGCGTACCCCATGAGCTCGTCTCGCCTCTCCGCAAGGCGGGAATCACCGAACCATTCGATATTCAAGCGGCCACCATCCCTGACGCCCTCGACGGCCGCGACATCCTCGGGCGTGCCCCGACCGGCTCCGGCAAAACCTTGGCGTTCGGCCTCCCACTGCTCGCCACGATCAAGAAGGGCAAGCCGCATCGTCCCCGTTCGCTGATCCTGTCACCGACACGCGAGCTCGCCGAGCAGATCCGCGTTGAGCTGGCGCCGATCGCCGCAGGTCGCGGGCTCCGGCTGCTGACGGTCTACGGAGGCGTCTCCTACCACCCGCAGCGATCCAAGCTCAAGCGTGGCGTCGACGTACTGATCGCGTGCCCGGGACGGCTCATCGATCTGCTTGAGCAGGGTGACCTGACTCTCGAAGACGTTGACTACGTCGTCATCGACGAAGCCGACCGTATGGCTGACATGGGCTTCATGCCGCAGGTGCGTGAGCTTCTCGACATGACTCCGGACGATCGGCAGACACTTCTGTTCTCGGCGACCCTCGATGGAGATGTCGCCCGGCTGACGCAGCGCTACCAGACAAGCCCGGTCCGCCACGAAGTCGGCGGCGACGCCCACGACGCCGGCACCGCCCGCCATCACTTCTGGCGCCTCGAAGGCAACGCCCGGCTCGACATGGTCGCCGACGTTGTCGGAGCCCATGAGTCGACCCTGGTGTTCACCCGCACCCGTCGCGGGGCTGATCGGCTGGCTCGCCAGCTCGAGAAGCACGGCGTAAAGGCCGAAGCGATCCACGGCGGTCGTTCCCAGCGGCAGCGGGACCGTGCGCTGCGCAATTTCAAGAACGGCAACGCCGAGGCACTGATCGCCACCGACGTTGCTGCCCGTGGGATCCACGTCGATGGTGTCGAGTGTGTCATCCACTTTGATCCGCCAGAGGATCACAAGGCTTATCTGCACCGGTCTGGACGTACTGCCCGCGCCGGTGCCGAGGGTCACGTTGTTTCGTTCATCCAGCATGATCAGGTTCGATCGACGCATCGTCTACAGGATCATCTGGGTCTGCGCGACGGTATCAACTCTCCCTCGATGGAAGCTCTGTTCGAGAACGGCGGCGAGCTGCTCGGCAAACGATCCGACAAGCCGGAAGGCGGCGCCAGTAGCCGATCCCGCAATGGCGGTGGCAACGGTCAACGTCGTAACAACTCTTCCAACGGGTCGGGGCAGCAGAACAACCGCAATCGCTCTCGTCGTCCCCAGGACGGTCGCCGGCGCAATGGTGGCGGGAACCCCGGCAGGGGCAATTCGAGCCGGGGCAATTCGAGCCGCGGAAACTCGAACCGCGGCAACACGGTGGCGGCCGATCGTGACGGAAATCGCCGCGATGTCGAGCCCACAGATCGTGAAGGCAATCGCATCGACTCCTACTCGGATCGTGACGGCAACCGTCGCGGCTCCGGAGGCTCGAACGGGCGCAATGGATCGCGCAACTCGAGTTCGCGTCGCGGCGGCCAGGCACGACGCGGTTCGGGCGGCGGAACGCAGCGGTCCAACGGATCCGGGGGATCCAGCAGCGGAAACCGAAGGCGCAAGCCCAACTCTTCGGGCAGTAGCTACCGGAGCAACTCATCCGGTTCCGGCGGGAACAGCCGCTCAAACAGCAGTCGCTCGAGCTCCGGCGGAGGTAACTCCAGCCGCGGCAACTCCAACGGCAACCAGCAACGCCGTCGTAAGCCCTCGGGCAACCGCACCGGTCGGTAGCCACTCGCCCGCCCAGTTGACGTGCCACTGCATGCGTTTGCGTCGAACGCTACCGTTACTCTCCGTGGGCGGGTTTCCTACGACCCGCGCTGAATGCGAAAGGGGCTTGGGTGGTACGAACTTAAAAAGGGTGGTCGCGACGACTACTCACGATGACGGCGATATTCGCCTTGGCGGCAGGAATCCTGGCGGCTCCCGCCAGTGCAAAAAAGGGCAACAACAATGGTCGAGGAGCGGATCATTCGCGTGAAGTGAATCTGCAGATCCTGGCGATCAACGATTTCCATGGCAATATCGCTTCAACGTCCGGTTCCTTCGGCGGCACCGGTCGCGCCGACTATCTGGCGGCCAACATTGCGGCGCGCGAGGCGGATGCCGACAACTCGATCTTCGTGTCGGCGGGTGACCTGATCGGCGCTTCGCCGCTCATTTCGGCGCTATTCCACGATGAGCCGACGATCGAAGCCATGAATCTCATGGGCCTCGACATCAACGGGGTCGGTAACCACGAATTTGATGAAGGCCCAGAGGAACTGCTTCGTATGGCCTACGGCGGCAGCCATCCGGTTGACGGTGATCTCGATGGCGACGGATTTGCCGGGGCCGATTTCGAGTTCTTGGCGGCCAATGTTGTGGTCGACGATACCGGAGAGACACTGTTCGCTCCGTACACAATCCGCAACTATCAAGGCGTCAAGGTGGCTTTCATCGGAATGACCCTGGAAGGTACGCCCACGATCGTGACGCCAAGCGGCGTTGCCGGGCTCACCTTCAACGATGAAGCAGAGACTGTGAACGCACTGATTCCTCAGTTGCAGCAGAACAACGTTGAAGCCATCGTGGTTCTGCTCCATGAGGGCGGACGGTCCGACGGCGGACAGAACGACTGTGGCACCGAATTGACGGGCCCAATCGCTGAGATCGTTCCGATGCTCGACGATGCGGTCGACTTGGTCATTGCCGGTCACACCAACGACGAGTTCGTTTGTGAGATCGACGGCAAGTGGGTCACCATGGCCGACACCCGTGGACGTTTGTTCACCGATATCGACGTGACGCTCAACCGGGTTACGAAGGACCTCACAGTCAAGTCGATCGAAAATGTCGGCAACCTGCAGGCTGGAGTCACTCCAGATCCGGTAGTGACCGCGCTGATCGACAAGTACGACGCACTGTCGGCTCCTTTGGCCAACACCGTTATCGGCACTATCACGACCGATATCACGCGGACGCCGAACGCCGACGGTGAGTCGGCGCTTGGCGACATCATCGCCGACGCCCAACTTGCGGCCACGGCGTCCGTTGGATTCGGCGAGGCCGACGTTGCCTTCATGAACCGGGGTGGCATCCGGGACGACCTCGACTTCGTGTCCGGTGGGCCGGAGTTCGACGGCGAGGTCACGTTTGGTGAAGCCTTCAGCGTCCAACCGTTCGGCAACAGCCTGGTAACAATGACACTGACCGGTGCCCAGATCGACGCATTGCTGGAGCAGCAATTCGACAATCCGGACGTGGGTGAAAGTCGGATCTTCCAGGTGTCGTCCGGATTCACATATGAGTGGAGCGAGAGCGCACCGACCGGGAGCAAGGTCGATCCGGCATCGATCAAGATCGATGGGGTAACCCTTGGCGCGGCAACCGAGTATCGGGTGACGGTCAATAGCTTCATGGCAGACGGAGGGGACAACTACTCCGTGCTGACTGAAGGTACGAACCGCTTGGGTGGCGAGGTCGATCTCGACGCGCTGGTCCGGTACTTCGGCGACAACTCGCCGGTGCCGCCTGGTCCGCAGGATCGATTCCTCAAGATCGCCTGATCTAGGTACTCGACCAATCGACAAGGGGTGCCCAGCCAAATGGCTGGGCACCCCTTCCTTGTTGCCGCTCTCAGCCGCAGGGCCGTCTTCCTCTAGCGACCGGACTGATCGAGCAAGACCATTGAGGTCCGGCAGCAGAAGGGTGGTCCGCATGGCGATCATTTGGGGTGTTGTGGTCACTGCGCTGGCCCTGCTGTGCTGGGGAGGGCAGGTCGTGTCTCTGCTGTCTCCTCAAACAGCGGAGCGGCTCACCCTTACCGAGTCGCAATCCGATGTTGAGCCTGCCTTCTATGCCGACGTGCGCGGCGAAGCGCTTTGGGATTCGTTGACCCTTTGGTCATTGGTGGTCGCAGGAGTCCTGCTGATCGTCGACTCTTCCGCGTGGCCGTACTTCGGAATCGCCGGCGGAGCTTCTTACGTCTACTTCGCCGGTAGGGGAGTTGCGACACGCCGAGAAATGCAGCGCCGCGGGTTGCGGCTCGGTTCTGAAGAGAACATCAAAGCCGCCTACGTCATGTTGTCCGCGTGGGGTGTTGCCGGCCTGATCACTCTGGTTGCGGCCGTGGCGGCATTGGCCTGATGGAGGTCACGGCATTCACCTGGTTGGTAGCCGTTGTGGGCCTGGTGTTGATAGTTCTGCTCGGAGCTCTTCAGCTGGTGGCAGCGGTGCGGCCCCGTTCAAGGTGGACGATCGAGAACGTGTACGGCGGCGATCCCGACGGCACGGATCCCACTGCCTACTTTGCCTTCAACCAGGGTCTCGCCTGGGCCGACCCGTTCTTCTTCGTGCCGCTCCAAGTTGCCGGCAGTATCGGAATGATGCTCGGCGAGAAGTGGGGCTTCCTATTAGCCCTGGCCGCGTCAGTTCCGTTCATCTACACGGCCATCACTATCTACATCTGGGACCGAGACATGGGGTTCCGTCAGCGAACCTTCAACTACTGGGTGGTGGTGTGGGGCATGTGGCCCGTGTTCGGGGTCGTGGAGGGTGTGTACACGTTCGTTCGGCTGGTCTAGGTTGCGACCTTGGCTAGTCCTCGAGGTCGGCGAAGGCCGGCGGGTAAAGGACTCGGCCAATCAGCGACGGGTCGTAGTTCGAAAGGCGCATCACCTGCGCCGCCTCCGGTGGTGCCCAGTCGGGCAAGTCGATCTCTATCCCATGCAACAACGAGTGTTCGAAACCAAAGCGTCCGTAGTAGGCCGGGTCGCCTTCGACGATCACCAGCGGTTCCCCCCGCTCCTCGGCAATTGCGCAGACGGCTCTAACCAGGGCGCCGCCTATACCTTGCCGTCGGTTGGTCTCGGCGACGGCTAGGGGAGAGAGCATCACAACGGGCCGGTCGCCGTCTTCAGTTCGCAGTGTGGCCCCACTGATCATGACGTGACCGACGACGGTGCCGGCAGCCTCGGCGACCAGCGCCATCTCGGCCACGTAGTGGCGGGAATCCCGAATCGCCTCGACCAGATCGGCCACCGGTTCTGGAGCGAATGCCGCCGCTACGAGCGTGCGTATGGCTGCGACGTCCGCCGGCTGTTCGGGCCGGATCACGATTTGTGGCGTGTCCATGCGGGCAACATTGCCACACCACCGCTCGAAGCCCGAATCCTTTCCGGTGGCCAGACGCGAGGCAGGGGACCCAAGTCGGATCCCCTGCGACGCTCGAGCTAGATGCTCGCTACATGTCGATGGCATCGCCTCATCTGCACGACGAGCGAGTCGCGCGGAATCGACAAAGGTTTCTCGAAATGGCCGCTGGGGCGCCGAAACGACGGACACCGTGCCGTCGGGCTACAGATCTCCAGCAAGCACCAGCTCGACGGCGGCGCACGGGATGCCGGCCAAATCGAACGGGGCCTCGGGCGAAATCTGGACTGTGATCACATTGCGAACTTCGTCGATATTCACCAACACGGGATCGGCAGGCGTTCCCAACTCACTGATCGCACCGGCCCACCGGATGAGCTTGCGAGCCTGGTAGTCGACCTGGACCACCTCGAGCGGAACAGTGATGTTGGCTAGGGCTGCTTCGATGACGGCAGGGTCGCCGGCGGTGGCGATCATCAACACATTGTCCTGGATCCAAGTGCCGGCCAAATCGTTGCCGGCTGCCGCATCGGCGAGCTCGACAATGTCGCCACGGAATTGATCGAGGACCGAATAGTCATCGGCGAGCGCGGTTTCTGCCGCGCTCGGGTTCAGCACACTGATGTCATCGCCCGTTGCCACCGCGTCGTAGATGTAGAGCATCCGACCTGGGTCGAGCTCCGGCGCGTTCAGGGCTTCGGCGAATGTCAGCTCCGGCGGTTGCTCGTAGTCAGACTGGGCGAACGTTCGAGTTCCGCTGCCTCTGCATCCATACTCGCCGCCAGGGCCCGATTCCGCGATCGTGGTGGTAGTAGTAGTGGTCGGCGCCAGCGTGGAGGGCACCGTGACTTCGGGTTCGGCAGCGTCGCCGCCACAGGCACTCGCCGTCAGCGACAGTGCGAGCGTGAGGGAAGCCATCTGGAGCCAGCGCGGCATGGATTGCATCCGAGGACGATACTCGCGCCGGCTCGACACGAGACCGGCGACTCCTGACAAGGGCCGGCAGCGCGGGCTCCTCTTGAAGAGGGCTCCGGTCAGGAGGAACGTGTAGTGGGGTTCATTGGGTTCTCAATTCCGGCCCGGCCAGGAGTTCGGCGACCTGGACCCTATACACGTCGAACGCCTTCCTCCCCGCCCGCGTGAGTCGATAGACGGTGCGAGGCCGTTTGCCTACGAAACCCTTGGCGATCACCACATATCCGGCTTCTTCGAGTCGGGCCATGTGAGAGGAGATGTTGCCGGCCGTCAGTCCCGTCTGGTGAGACAAAAAGACGAAGTCGGCCTCATCGACGACCGCAAGGTTCGACATCAGGACGAGCCGCGCCGGCTCGTGGATCAGCCGATCCAGTGATGACTGCTCAGCTGTCGTCATCGGCCGCCGCGTTTGGATAGCTGTGTACGAACCTGACGATCATGACAGCACCGACCGCTGCAATGGCGGTGCCTGCAGCAAGAAGGGGCCAACCGGGGTTGGCGTCGGCGACCGATGCGACGATGCCTCCGATGATGAGCACCGCGGCATAGGCGAGCATGCGCCACGCATCCAGAAGGAACGCCATCCCAACTGCCATCAGGGCCAGGAGGAACGCCAACAAACCCGGGCCGATGCTGTCGAACAGCGAGAAGTCGCCCGAGCGGTTGACAGCCAGGAACAGCCCCACGCCAACAACAAACATGAGGGTCCCGGCAACGAGCAGGGCCATGAGGTTGCGACGTTCCCATGAACGGCGGGGTTCGCTCCAGCGCACATAGCCAGCTCTTTGTTCGACGAACTTCTTGCGGCCGGCGAGCAGTGGTGTCACAAAGATCGCGGGGAACACGCCGGCGAGGCCGGCGAAGTCGGGCAGCCAGATCCAGGCAATCCCGATCCACAACAACGAAACGCCGACGAAGGTGTCGATGATGCCGTCGGAGTATGAGCGTCGGTACGCGTCCCTTTCGATTGTGTCCAGGGTCTGGCTCGCAGCCATTGGGTCTCCTATCGCAAACTACTTTGCAGCACAAACCATACTAACTCAGCAACTCACCACTAGGGCCGAAAGACCTTGGGAACACATTCGGCGTTCCTCCCTTGTGGAGTCAGCGCTCCAACCCAAATCGGTTCAGCCCGCCCGACCAGGGAACCGGTTGCCCCTCACGTCCGTTGTCTCCCACATGCACGACCTTGACCAAGCCTTTGCGAATCTGGGACCTCCGCCCACCGAACCTCCCGCGACGTCCGCCTTCTCCCGACCATGGATGGTCGCCGGACTGGCGATCATCATTGGCGTCACTATCGATACGGCGGCCCTACATCAGCCGCCGGGCGTCGGCCTCATGGTGGGTCTGTGGATTGCCCTCTTGGTCGCCGCCTCGATCAGCACGCTATTGGGGGAGCCGCGTTCCAGCGGCCTCATCCCGGTTCTGGCGACCGGTCTGGTACTGGCCGGGTTCGTCGGCGTTCGAACATCACCTGTGATGCTCAGTCTCAACATCGCAGCGACCGTGGTCGTGATATCTGTTCTGGCACAACTCCACAAAGCCGGGGGAGTGTCCGGCTGGACGATCACACGATATGGGCGGCATCCGCTGACGACCGCGGCCGACATGACGAGCGGGGCCGGCCGATTCGTGACGACCGATCTTCGCGATGGCTTCGGTGAGGAACACAGCACGCGGATCCGATCGGTTGCATTGGGCCTGGCCTTGGGGACCCCGCTCCTCATTGTGTTCGGAAGCCTGTTCGCCTCGGCAGACAGCGTGTTTGGTGACTACCTCGATCAGCTGGTCAACGGGGTCATCTTTGGCAATGTCTTTTGGCGGGCCATGTTCTCGCTCTCCCTCGGGCTCGCCATCGCCGGGCTGTGGCGCACCTTGCGGGCGCCTCGTGCCCCGATAATCGCCCCGCTCCATCGGCGTCGCATCGACACGACAACGGGCATCACGGTCCTCGCCCTACTCGTTGCGCTATTCATGTTCTTCGTGATGACGCAGGTCGTTGGGCAACGGACAGACCTTGTGCGCAACGCCGACTTCTCGGAGAACGCCCGCGAAGGATTCTTCCAGCTGGTCACTGTGGCTTTCCTGGTGCTCAATGTCCTACTCCTCTTCGACTGGTTGACCCGGGCAGACGATGAGCGTCGGTCGCCGGCCTTCGACCGCCTGGCCATCGTGCTCATCGGGTTAACCGGGATTGTCATGGTTTCGGCGTTGAGCCGCATGCGGTTGTACGTGGACACTTTTGGGCTCACCGAGCTGAGGTTCTACACGTCGGTGTTCATGTTTTGGCTGGCCTTCGTACTGATCTGGTTCATCCGGACCGTGTTGCGCAACAGGAGGGCATCGTTTGCGGTGGGTCTTCTGGCCAGTGGCGTTGTCTTCATCGTCGGGCTCAATCTGGTCAACCCGGACTCTCTCATCGTCGATCTCAACTGGGATCGCTATTTGGATGGCGAGGTCTTCTCCGATCGATACAACTCCGAGCTCAGCGCCGATTCGCTACTGACGCTGATTGCAGTCCGAGAATCCGAGCCGGCCGACCGCTGGTGCTTCATCGAGGAGAGACTTCTGCGAAGTCGTGCCGCCCTGGCCGAGAGCTGGGGAGAGCACGGGGTGCTGGCGGAGTCGTGGGCATCCTGGCGAGCCCGCAACGCCCTCAACGCGTTGCAACTGGCTGAACGTGACGGAATCGAGTGTGCAGTCCCGGCTTTGCCGGCGTCGTCGCGATAGCTCCCCAGTCGCGGTAGCGTTGCCGCCATGTCAGAACGCGATCCATCACAGCCGTCCACCGCCGCCGACATCATTGGCACGATGGGGTGGGAGCCCCTCCCGTATGACTGCGTGGGCTTGGCGCGACCGAAGCGAGTGTCCGACACCCGCATTGTTTGGTCGTGGATTGTCCTGGTGCCCTGGGCGGCCAACGA
>JAAELU010000172.1 GCA_024226255.1 bacterium
CACCGGTATTGGCTGAAACTGCGATGGTTGGGTAGTCAACGCCACTGAGCTCCTCGAGCACCTCGAGCTCCCCGGTGGGATCGTCGAGTAGATCGGCCTTGTTGGCTACCAGGAGTGTCGGCAATGTCAGCGCAAAGATGTCGTCCTCGTCGGATGCCGTCGCCGGCGGTTGATCGCCGAAGGGCCAGTCCGCCGAGAGGATGACCCGTTTGTCGGCGAGCAGCGTGACAACCTCGATCAGCCGTTCGACCGTGCCCGGTTGGCTGAGATCGACCACCAACAGACATGCCTCTGGCGTCTGCAGAGTGTTGGCCAGCCACGGGATCGGGTGTTGGCTAGAAATCGAGGGTACGTCGATCAGGTGGAATTTGGCGTCATGATGCGGGAACATCCCCGGCTGGGGGAACTGCGTGGCGAATGGATACGGCTCGGACACCGTATGCGACCCAGTTAGTCGAGCGTGCAGAGCCGACTTTCCGGAGTTCGGAGGCCCGATCAGGGCGATTTGGGCCGCCCCTTCGGGTCGAAATGTTGTCGGCGGGCCGGCACGACCGCCGGACTTTCTGGGACCGGTCAGCTCGTCGGTGAGCTCTTTGATCTTCGACTTGATGTCGCTTTGGAGGTGCTCGGTTCCCTTGTGTTTCGGGATGAGTCGCAGCATCTCCTTGAGCAGGGCCAAACGCTCTTCGGGCTCGCGGGCACGGCGGAAGGCCGTCTGCGCCTTCTTGAAGTCAGGAGACACATTGGTGGGCATATGCCAATTCTGCCCTTTCTGGATGAGATTCGCAGGTCGGGGTGGATCGGCGGCTCGCAATTGTCGCCTTTGTAGCACTTTGGGGAGGGCATATGTGACCCATGAGGTTGTGCCACCTGCCTCTACCGGTGGCGAACGGGAGCGCGATGCTGATGGTGGAGTCCTGCACCCGGAGGTGCCTGGCCATGAAGAACTTGGAGAATATCGAACGTTATCTCAGTGCTGAGGCGGCACGCATGCGCGAGAGGGACACGACTTCTAGCCCGAGGGTGAGGCCGTTTGTCACGATTTCCCGCCAGGCTGGAGCGGGTGGCCACGATCTTGCGCAATCGTTGGTTGAGGTGTTCGCCGCCCAGGATGACGCCGACCTCTTCGAGGGCTGGCAAGTGTTTGATCGCAAGCTGTGTGAGATGGTGGCGAGGAATCCGATCTACTCGGTATCGATGTCTTCATTGCTGGCTGAGGAGTACCGGACCAAAACGAACGACTTCTTCCACCAGATCCTGCGATCCACTGTTGACCAGGGAACTGTCATGAACGAAGTCTTTCGCGTGGTCGCGGCAGTGGCTTCTATTGGCAAGTGCATCATTGTTGGTAGGGCCGGCTCGGAGGTCACCCGAGCCTTGAGCCCGGGAGTTGCGGTCCGGTTGGTTGCTCCCGAGGAAGTTCGAGTCCGTGGGGTCATGGAGTTCTACGGGCTCGATGAGAAGACGGCTCGCGCCGAGGCCGTCAAGCTGGATGCCTCTCGCGCCCGACTTCTCGACAAGCACTTCGGCGCGGATATCGACGACCCAACGCTGTATGACGGCACCTGGAATACCGGACAGGTTGCCGTCCCCGTCATCGCTGAGAACGTCGCCACCATCCTGCGACACAGGGTTGCGGCCGCGGAACTGTCTGAAGCCTCGATGTGACCAAACACGTTCTGCAAGGACCTTTCCTCACGCGCAATTCTGCTTCTCGCCGGGGCCATATCCCCCGGGAACTGATCACTCACCGACCGGACCTGCTCAGGCTGGGGGGTCGGTGGCTCGAGGAGGTCTACTTCGGCTTTCAATTCGATCGCGATGGTGTGCGCCCCGATGTGGGCTCGGTCGTCCAAGCGATGAAGCGGCATCATGGCGACCAGGCAATCGCCGAGTGGCTCGTGGCGCCCAATACCGAACTGGGTTTCGCGACCCCTCTTGACCATCTGGACGGCGGCGGGTCTGTCGAGCGTCTTCTCGACGCGGCCAGCGAGCAGGGGCCTGAACCATTGTCCGAGAGCCCCAGGTCCGGAGCTCCGAGTGACCGTGGTCCCCAGGATCACCTGTCTCGGGGACCATCCTCCAAGAGAGGCGCCGGGCGACGCCATATGGCATCCCGACCGCTGTTCGGCAATTGACCCCATCGGCTACCCGTCCGCCCGGGTAACGTCGGCTCATGGAAGAGCGTGTTCATCTAGCGCCGGTCGTGGCTTACAGCTCCGAGCTAGAGGCCGACCTCGTCGTGGCCCGGTTGGCTGAGTCAGGGATTCGCGCCTTCGTGAAATCCGACGGCCTCGGTGGCGCCTTTCCCGGCATGCCCATGGCGACTGGCGGTTTTCAGGTGATGGTGACCGAAGAAGATGTCGATCGGGCTCGAGCCACTGTCCTGGAAATGGGCGGCCAGGCAGCCGATCGTTCAACCGGAGCCCTCAACGAGACCGGGTGGCGCCTCGCTCGATGGCTGATTCCCGCCGCGGCGGCGCTGTTGATCTTGAGCGCGGCAATTCGGGGCCTGTTCTAGGCGCAAGCACCTGCGTCTGCGTAACGCTGTTTGTGCCGCGGTGACGTCAGCCCTTGGATCGCAGTTTCGGGTCCAGTGCATCGCGCATCCCATCGCCGATGAAGTTCACGCACATGACCGTGACCGAGATCATGACGCCGGGAGCTATGACCCGAATTGGTGATATTTGGATGTAGTTGTTGGCGTCGAACAGCAGTCGACCCCACGTGGGGAAGGCGGCCGGGAAGCCGAGGCCGAGGAACGACAGAGCCGATTCCGTGATTATGGCCGTCGCCACGCCGAGTGCCGCAGACACCATCACCGGACTGAGTACGTTGGGGAGGATGTGGCGCAGCAAGACGTTGCGCTTGCGGGAGCCAATGCTGCGGGCTGCGAGAACGAACTCCTGTTGTTTGATCGAGAGAACTTCGCCGCGCACCACGCGCGCTGTCTGCATCCAACTGGTCGCGCCGATAATGAATACCACCAACAGGAAGATGCCCAGCTCGGGACCGAAACGTTCCTTCAGTGAGTCTCGGAACAGAAGGATGACAACCAGCAAGAGTGGAAGAAGCGGTAGGGCAAGGAACAAGTCAGTGAGGCGCATCAGCGGCCCGTCCATCCATCGGAAGAATCCGGCGAGCACACCGACGCCGGTTCCCAATATGAGGCCGAAGATCATCGCAGCAAAACCGACTGAGAGCGAGACCCGACCCCCAACGAGGAGGCGGGCCAGCACGTCGCGACCGAGGTTGTCGGTTCCCAGAGGGTGGCTGAGGGTGGGCCCGGCACTGCCATTGGCGGTCTCAATGAGGAAAGGGTCGATCGACCAGATCATCGGGCCAAAGATCGTTGCCAGCACGATGAAGATGAGGAGGGTCAATCCGACGACGGCGCCTTTGTGCCGCTTGAATTGTCGCCACACATCCTCACGCAGCGATCGGTGTTTCCCGAGCTCCTCAAGTTCTGGTACCTCCAGCTCAAATTCGTTCTGTAGGGCCGCCATCAGCGATTCCTCTGTGGGTCAGTCATACCGAATCCGTGGGTCTAGAAGGCCATAAGTGACGTCAGCTATCAAATTGAACAGCACAATGAGGAAGGCGAAGATGAACGTCAGTGTCTGGACCATTGGGATGTCGGCAGAGTTGATCGACGTAATCAGCAGCTGACCGAGGCCATTGATTCGAAAGATCTGCTCCGTGATGATGGCGCCGGCAAAGATGCCGGGCACCTGGAGAGCGATCAGCGTGACGACCGGGATCATGCTGTTGCGCATGACATGGGTAACCACGACCTTGTTCTCTGGGAGCCCTTTGGATCGGGCGGTGCGGACGTAGTCCTGGTTGAGGTTGTCGAGCATCGATGCTCGAGTGAAGCGGCTCAGGGCCGCCGCGTTGAAGAGTGATAAGACTGCCACCGGTAAGAGCATTTGTTTGATCTGGAACCAGATGCTTGACCAGCTAGTCCAGTCGACCACGTGTGTTGTCGTGTAGAACGAGGGGAACCACTTCAGCCATACGCTGAAGATGATGATCGACAGCAGCCCGGTGAAGAACACCGGAAGCGAAAACCCGACCATCGTGACGAATGTGCCGATGTTGTCGAAGGCCGAATACTGCTTGTAGGCGGAGATCACGCCCACCGGGATGGCAATGGCTATGCCGAAGACGAGGGCAATCCCCAGGACCCAGACAGTCTGGGGGATGCGCTCGATGATGATGCTGAATGCCGGCGTGCGTGACGACCAGGAGATGATCCGATCCGGGTCTTCACAGTTGCCGAGGCAAGTGCCGAATAGCGAGTTGAAGGCATTGATGGGCTCATTGATGAACATGAGCTTCATCCACTTGAGGTACTTCACGAGGAATGGGTCGTCGAAGCCGAGCGCCTCCCGGATCCTGTCCCTCACCTCGACAGGCACATTCAAGGGGAGCTGCGAGGTCGGGTCGCCGGGAGCAAGGTCAAGAATCGCGAAGATGATCAAGCTGATGGCGGCCAGGGTCGGAATCGCGAACAGACTCCGGCGAATGACGTATTTACCCAATTGCTTTTAGCTCCATGGTGCCTAAGTCAAGAGCCTCTCGGGGGGAGTCCCCCGAGAGGCTCTCTTGACCCAGGTCTTCCGTAAGAGGATCAGCCGCTACGCGCCCAGTCCTCGATGTTCCAGTACTCCGAGTCCCAGCCGTTGACCTTGTCGTAGCCGGTCAGCGAATTGCTGAAGGCAGACACGGATCCACGGTTGATGAGCGGGATCATGCAGTACTCGACGTGCTTGTCGTTGAGCTGGATGATCAGCTCGTTACGAGCTGGATCCTCGAGTCCGGTCGTGGACAGGGTCTCCCAGGTGGCATCAAAATCAGCCCGGGCGCACCGCGGGATGTTGTTGCCGCCAAAGTCGTTGGTCGACTCGGGAACCTGGGCAATCGTGTAGCTATTGAAGTAGCCCTGCGCGTCCGCACCCACAGCCGAGTTGGTGTACATCTGGATGTCCGTGAAGAACTTCCAAATGCCCAAGTCGGAGGAACGGTCGAAGAACACGCCTGCGTCCTCGTTGCGCATGTTGACTTCAATGCCGATCTGGGTCCAGTAGCTCTCGACGAGAGCCTGGGTGTCCTGGCGAACCTGGTTCGTCGAGGTGACGTAGTCCCACGACAGCGGTGTGCCGTCGGGCAACTCTCGGATGCCGTCGCCATCGCTGTCAACGTAGCCGAGGTCCTCTTCGAGGATCCGGTTGGCTTCGTCGATGTCCTGGGTCAAGCACCAGTCGTTGTTGGTCGACAGAGCTGGACCAGCGACAGGCCAGATGTTGCACGTTGGTGCTCCGGCGGCGCCATAGGCAACTGCTGCGATCTCATCGCGATTGATCGCGATGGAGAGCGCTCTTGCCAGCAGCGTGTTCTCGCCGAAGAACGGGTTGGCGTTAGCCCCACCTGCGTAGTCCGAGGGTGGCGTGCCGTCCGGGTTGGTCTGATTGAGTCGGATTCCCTCAACAGAGGTATTGAATCCAACATCGACCACTCCGTTGCCCTGTTCTTCCATCTGGCTCAGAATCTCCGGCGGAACCTGGAGGTTCCAGGCGTAATCTGCCTCACCGGTGGAGAGGACGGATCGGGCCGAGTCCTCGGCGGTTCCGCCACCCTTGATGGTGACGCTGCCAAAGAACGGCTTGCCTTCGTCGGCGCCGCGGTAGTTCGTGTTGTAGACGTAGGTGACGGTGTCGTCAACGCGCATTTGGTCGACCGCGTATGGGCCGGTGCCGACCGGCGTCAGGTTGGCCTCGCATGCCACGAAGCCCTCGCCAACGCACGGAGTGAACTGCGCCCGCTGTACGACCGGCTCGGTTCCGCCCACGAACGGGAGGTACGGCCAGGGGTGTGGGCTATCGAAAGTGATGGTGACGGTCGTGTCATCGACTGCCTCAACACTGGTGACGGTCTCGAACTGCGACGAACCGCAACCATCACTCTGCGAGCAGTACTCCCAGGTGAAGACCACGTCATCGGACGTGAATGGGGTTCCATCGGACCACATCACACCCGGCAGCAGGTTGTAGGTGAGTTGGGTGAGATCCTCCGACTGGCCGCCGTTGGCGAGAGTTGGGACCTCAGTCGCCAGCGAAGGCGACAGGTTGCCGTCCGTGTCGTACTCGAGCAGCGGCTCGATTACGAGCGATGCCGCCTGGATGTCCTTGGTTCCTGTTCCCGTATATGGGTTCAGGTGTGTTACTGCCTGCCACTGGAGTAGCAGTAGTTCGCCGCCCTGACCGGCTGATGCCGGTGCGACCGTTGGTGCTGCAGTTGTGGTGCCACCTGGGGCGGCGGTTGTTGTTGTGGTTGTATCGTCCGAGCCGTCGCCGCACGCAGCAGCGACAAGCACGAAGACAGCGAACAGTGCTACAAGCCTTGTCCGTTTCATTGATGCCTCCTGTTTGGTGCCGAACTCTCGTTCAACATGGCTTGAATCATAGCGAACGCTGTGTTTTTCCGTACTGTGTTGCAGGCAGAATTGGCAATCGGTAGGACGGGCTATTCAGCGAAGTGACATGCGGCCCAGTGGTCATCTGCCAGCTCCCGCCACTCCGGCACCTCTGTCACACAGCGTTCCTGGGCAATCGGACACCGTGTGTTGAACGGACATCCGGGGGGCGGATGCGCCGGGCTCGGAATGTCGCCTTCGAGGATGACCCGTTCCCGCTCGGCCTCGAGTTTTGGATCGGGCACCGGTACCGCCGAGAGCAGGGCCTGGGTATATGGGTGCTTGGGGTCGGTGTACAGGTCGCTTGCGTTGGCCAGTTCCATGATCTTGCCCAGGTAGAGAACAGCCACCCTGTCGGCGATGTGGCGCACCATGCTCAAGTCGTGCGAGATGAAGAGGTAGGTCAGGCCCAATTGACTCTGCAGGCTCAGCAGCAGATTGACTATCTGCGATTGGATCGACACGTCGAGCGCCGCTATCGGCTCGTCGCAGATGATGAATTCGGGGTTCAGGGCGATGGCTCTGGCGATTCCGATTCGCTGGCGCTGCCCACCTGAGAACTCGTGGGGGTAGCGATTGGCGTGGCTAGGGTCGAGCCCCACCAACTCGAGCAGCTCTTCGATCCGTTGCTTGCGAGCGGGGCCTTTGGCTGCTCGATGTTCCTTGATCGGTTCTCCGATGATGGAAGCGACGGTCATCCTCGGGTTCAGCGACGCATGGGGGTCCTGGAAGACCATCTGCATTCGCGGGCGAACCTTGCGTAGTTTCTCGCCTTTGGTAGCCGTCAGCTCAATGTCGTCGAAGGTGACGGCGCCTGCCGTTGCGTCGTCGAGCTGGAGCATCACGCGGCCGATAGTCGTCTTGCCTGAGCCGCTCTCACCGACAAGACCGAGTGTCTCCCCGCGTCGAATGTCGAACGTGACACCATCGACGGCTCTCACTGCTCCAACCTGGCGGCGAAAGAACCCGCCCAGTATCGGGAAGTGCTTCTTCAGATCGCGGACATTGACGAGTGCTGTTTCGTCGTGCGGCTGGGACTCGAGCGGAGCCTGCATTGGTTCAGTGGTCATAACGCGGCCTGTCGTTTTCGACGTCCCACCAACAGGCGACCTTGCGGGTCCCCTCGATTGGCGCCAACGCCGGGTTCTCAGTGTGGCACCGCTCGTACGCCCACGGACACCGTGGAGCGAATGTACACGCCTCCGGCGGCTTGAAGAGGCTTGGAGGCGAACCCGGGATGCTGATGAGGTCCTCACCCTTCTGGTCGAGACGCGGGATCGAGCCGAGCAACCCCACGGTGTACGGATGCTTGGGAGACTCGTATAGGTCGTCGACAAGGGCCTCCTCGACGATTTGGCCGCCATACATGACCACGACCCGATCGGCTACGCCGGCGACCACGCCGAGGTCGTGGGTGATCCAGATCACCGCCGTCCCCAGCTTCTCGCGCAAATCCTTGATGAGTTCGATGATCTGAGCCTGGATCGTCACATCCAGTGCGGTCGTCGGCTCGTCGGCGATGAGGATCTGCGGAGAGCATGCCAGAGCCACGGCGATCATCACCCGCTGCCGCATGCCTCCGGACAACTCGTGGGGGTATGACTTGAGGCGCTGTTCGGGAGAGGGGATGCCGACGAGCTCGAGAAGCTCGAGAGCCCTGGCCTCGCGCATGGCGGACGGCAGGTGCTGGTGGATCTTCAGCGACTCTTCGATCTGGAAGCCAACCGTGAGTACCGGGTTCAACGAGGTCATAGGGTCCTGGAAAATGAATCCGATCTTGCCGCCACGAATGTCCCGCAAATCGTCGATGTCGATCTGGAGCAGGTCGACTCCCTCGTACTGAGCCTCGCCGGCCACGATCTGGCCGGGCGGCATTGGGATCAATCGGAGGAGCGACATCATCGTCACGCTCTTGCCCGAGCCGCTTTCGCCGACGACTCCGAGAAACTCTCCCGGCCAGAGGTTGAAGCTGACGCCGTTGACGGCGTGGACCATGCCATCTTGTGTGTCGAACTGTGTCGTCAGGTCGGTGACCTGAAGAACTGGTTGGCTCTGACTCATCGTGCTCACCTGCTTACAAGCTTTGTAGGCTACCCCGCCATCGATCTCGAATGCGACGGCTGCGACTGCTGCTCCTTTGGGGAAAGTCAGACCCGGTCCCAAACGTCCTGCTCCGCCATGTCGATGATGGTGTACGCCATCGACAATGCACCGTCGCGGATCGCCATCTCACCGGATGGTGTGATCGTGCAAGCGGCGAATTCTGGCTGGTGGTTCACGGCGTCGCCTGACTCGATCCCGAGCATCGGATGGATCGAGGGCACCACTTGGCTGACGTTGCCCATGTCTGACGACCCGCCGTCGGCGCCCGTTTCAGCCTCGGTGGGCATCGGTCGGCCGAGGCTCAGCGAATTCGCCGCGTAGAGCGAGGCCATGACCGGGTTGTTGACCATGTTCAAATACGGATGCGAAACCGACGAGATCTCTAGGCGGCAGCCGGTGGACAGCGCAGCCGCTTCGAAACAGGCCTTCACCTTGGGGACCAGAACCTCGAGCCGTTCCTTGGTCGCAGAGCGGATGCCCCACGTCGACTTCGTGTACGAAGCGATGATGTTGGAGGCGTCGCCGCCGTGATTCACCATGCAATGGACGCGGTCCCCAGGGAGCAGCGACTGGCGTAGCGTCGATACGTTCATGTAGGCGTTGACGAATGCGTCGAGGGCGTTGATCCCTTCCCACGGCGCAAAGGCGGCGTGGGAGTCTTTGCCGAAGTACTCAACGGAGACGCTGTTGTTCGCCTGAAACGACGGATCGAGCTGGTCGCTTGGACCGGGGTGGATCATCATCGAAGCGGCGGCATCTTCGAAAGCTCCGGCATCGATGAGGTCGACCTTGCCGCCGCCACCCTCTTCCGCGGGTGTGCCGAGGACGGTTACGCGGATTCCGAGATCGTCGGCGATCCCCGCAACAGCTATCCCCGCCCCGAGAGCCGCCGTGGCGATGATGTTATGGCCACAGGCCTGCCCAACCTTGGGCAGCGCGTCGTACTCGCAGCAGATGACGATGCGTGGACCGGCCGTACCGACAGTTGCCTCGAAGGCAGTCTCAAGACCATGGGCCGGATAGGTGACGTCGAAACCATTGGCGCCGAGTAATTCGCTCAGGCGGCGGGACGATTCATACTCCTGGAACGCCAGCTCCGGGTTCTCGTACATCCACCGAGATGTGGAGCGGAGTTCCTCTTCGACTGCACTGAATGCCGTCTCAGCGGCTTGCTTGTTTCTCATGGTCGAACTGTAACGCTTCGGTCGACGTGGGATTCGCGCCGCTCGTGGATAGGGTGGCCTTTCCCGTCTGTTGTGCCTCGAGCGCGGAATACGGTGCTTCTGAGCACAACAGACGGAGTGAGGGGAGTCTGCTTCCGGTCTGTTGTGCCTGGAGCGCGGGATACGGTGCTTTGGAGCACAACAGACAGAGGGGTTGAATTCGGTTGGTGGATCGCGCAGCGTGTGCTGTGTGACTAGAAGCAGACATAAACGGGAGTGGGCAGAGGTTGCTCGGATGCAGCACGGCGTCGTCACAAGACAGCAACTAGCCGAGTGTGGGATGTCGAGGTCGGTGATCAGGGACCGCCTCAAGGCGGGTCAACTCGACAGGGTGGCGGCCAGCACATTTGTGGTTGTCGGTTCGGCTGACTCCGACTGGCAGCTCTACTCAGCAGCAGTCCTCAGCCGGTCGAAGGCATTTCTGTCGGGACGTACCGCGGCATTCCTGCACGCGCTGGATGGCTTCGCCAAGCCCACGAAGCCGGAGATCACGGTCCCTGCCTCGACGTCCGGTCGCAACGCGGTTGCTGTGGTCCGTCGATCACAGCACTACGACACGATCTCCACGGTGGACATCGAAAGGCTCGCTGTCGCCGATCCGGTCGAGACTGTGTTCCGCGTGGCTCAGTATGTCTCCCCAAGGCGCCTTACCGGGCTGCTCGATTCTCTCCTCATCGATATTCCGGGATGTGTCGAGCAGCTGGCGGACGTGTATCTACGGCACCAGGGGGAGCGTATGAAGGGTATGGCCGCACTAAGGCCACTGTTGCTCGAGCGCACAGGCACCTCCTATGTGCCTGATGAGAGCCAGCTCGAGGCGCTTGCCGACGCCGTGTTCAGTGACCTGGATTTGCCAGGGGTCGTCAAGCAGGCGCCACTTCCATGGGCGCCGTCTTCCGGCAGGGTCGATCGGCTCATTCCGGCTTGGCGACTGATCGTGGAGCTCGATGGGCGCCGGTGGCACGCCCGCTCCGCGTCATTTGAGTCTGATAGGCAGCGGGACAATGCAGCCACCGCCAACGGCTACTCAGTTCTCAGGTTCACCTGGTCGATGTTGCGCAGAGATCCCGCACGCTGTCGACAGCTGGTATTGGCGGTTGGCCACCGTCAGTCACAACTTTCCGCCTAGCGAGGATTGTGCTGAGCCCTTGTCTTTCGCGCTCGGTCTGTTGTGCCTACTGCGCGGAATACAGTGCTTCTAGGCACAACAGACAGTGCGGGCGTGGTCGCGCTCGGTCTGTTGCGCCTACTGCGCGGCATGGCGCGCTTTTAGGCACAACAGACGGGGATGGTTCCCGCTGTCGCCTAGCCGCGCCTTCGCAGGATCTCTGCTGCGATGGCGGGAACTACCTCATGGAGGTCGGCAATCACTGCGTACTCGGCTTTTGTGACCATGGGGGCGAGGGGGTCGGTGTTGATTGCGATGACGTTCTTGGAGGCCATCATGCCGACCCAGTGCTGGATGGCGCCCGAGATCCCGCAAGCGATGTAGACATCAGGCGCGATCACCGTGCCGGTCTGCCCCACCTGATACTTGTGGTTCTTCCAACCGCTGTTGGTCACAACGCGGGAGCAGCCCACGGCGCCGCCGAGCAGCTCGGCGAGCTCCTCCAGGGGAGCAAAAGCCTCTGCGCTACCGACGCCGCGGCCACCGCTGACGACGACCGGCGCAGTCGCCAGCGTGATGCCTTCTTCCGTCGTGACTCTGTCGACGATGCGGGTAACTGCCGCGCCATCGCCAAGCGTCGGCACGAATTCGGTAACGGTCCCGCTTGCGCCGACCGGCGTCGCCTCGGCCGAGTGGGGGGCGATTGTGACCAACTTCACCGAAGCTTCGAGGCGGGCCCGCTCGTGGAGGCTTCCGCCCCAACGAACTCGGGTCATCTCCCAAATGTCGTTCGAAGCATCGATATCGATGCAGTTGGCCACCAACGGCAAGTCCATGGCGGCGGCGACGTGCGCCATGACCTCGCTGCCTCGGTCCGTACCGACTCCAATGACCGCAGTGGCGCCAACCGATGTTGCCAGCTCGCTGACGGCATCACTCCATGCGGCGGGGGCGTAGTCAGTCAGCTCGTCGTGGTGGATCTGGTGGACCGCGGCGGCGCCGTACTCGAAGAGCTTGTCGGCGAGCCCGTCGCCGGCCGCGCCGACCGTCACCGCCGCCACGGCGGAATCAATCGCCCGGGCAGCAGTCAAACCTTCGAGCACCGTTTCGGTGATCTCGCCCCGATCGTGATCGACGAAGTAGAGCGTGCTCATAGGGCGCCGATCTCTTCGAGCACGTCGACGACAGCCGGGGCGGCGTCGGCGCCGTGTCCCAGGATCTCGGTGGGAGTCTCCTGAGATGGCGGGGCCGCCAACGTGACCATCGACTGGCCACTCTCTTGGTGGGCTGCGTCCATGACCTTGATTTCGACTTTCTTGGCACCGAGGCGTCCCTTGAGTGTTGGGTAGCGGGGGAGGTTGATGCCCTCCTTGATGCCAAGCACTGCCGGCAGCGGCAGCTCGTACACCTCAGAGCCCGTCGGCGTGTCGCGCCGAGCCGTTACCTTGCCGTCGGCGACATCGACACCCTTGATGCCGGTCACCATCGGCCGGCCCAGCGCTCTGGCGACCCGGATTCCGACTTGGTACCCGCCGCTGTCGGCCGATTCGTTGCCGAAGAAGATCATGTCGAACGGGCCGTCACTCGCTTCGATTTCCTGGATCGCCGCGGTCAGCGCCCGCGCCGTTGCCATGGGGTCCCAATCCGAGCCGTCCGTCGTCAGCAGCACCGCCTCGTTGATCCCGACCGAGATGACCGTACGGAGCTGTTCTTCGGCCTCGCCCGGACCGAGCGTCATCACTGTCGACGACCCGCCGTGCTGTTCGATCTGCTGGATGGCTTCTTCGGCCGCACACTCCTCGTGTGGCGACACCGCGAAGCCGAGCATGTTGGTGTCGATGCTCTGGCCGTCAGCAGTGACGACGATCTTGGCGCCGGGAGCCGGGACCCGTTTGACGCATGTCAGAATTCTCATGCGGGAGTTCTCACACCTTCATCCGGTCGTCATCAGGATCGAACAGGGGCTGGCTACCGACCCGGGCAACCTTCACCGGGAAGAGTTCGTTCTGGTACATCACTTGCAGGTCGGTGCCCTCGACGGCGTGCTCCGGAGGCAGGTACGCAAGGAGCAGGTATCTGCCTACCGAAGGTCCCATGCCCGCCGAGGTCACCCGGCTGACTCGACCGTGCGAATCGAGGATGCGTTCCCCGTCCAAGGTGAGGATGGGCTCGTTGCCGCCCATCATCTGCCGAGAAACTCCGGAGGAGGAACGGTGGCTCTCGACGGTGAGCGTGCACACCTGCGCCGCCACCTCCTCATCGCGAGCCTTGAGATAGGCCGCCTTGCCGATGAAGTCGGCGCTCTTGACCCTCGGCCGCGCCAGCCCGGCCTCGACCGGGTTGTACTCGGACTCGAGCTCGGCGCCCATCAGGCGATATCCCTTTTCGAGCCGGCCGCTGGTGCCGTAGACGCCGGCGCCGATCGGTGCCACACCGAACTCCTGACCGGCCTCCCACAAAGCGTCCCAGAGCGCCGGGCCGTCTTCCATGGCGCAGGTGATCTCCCAGCCGAGTTCGCCGACGTACGAGATGCGCAGCATTGTCACGGCCACGCCGCCGATGTTCATCTCGCGGACCTTGCCGTAGGGGAATGCGTCGTTCGACACGTCGCCGTCGGCCACCTTCTCGACCAACTTGCGGGCATTCGGGCCCCACACGCCGACAGTGCACACCTGATCGGTGATGTCCTCGAAGGTGACGGAGCCATCGACCGGCAACCACTTCTGGAACCAGTAGCTGTCGCGCGGCCCGTCGAAGCCGCCGGTGACGACGCGGTAGTGGTCGTCACCCATCCGCAGCACGGTCAGGTCGGAGCGGAACCCACCCAGCTCATTCAGCAGCGGGGTGTAGATGCCGGAACCGATGGGACGGTCGACCTGATTGACCGTCATGTGGTTCATGTAGTCGACCGCACCAGGGCCAGTCACGTCGAACATGGCGAAGGCGGTCAGATCGACCATGCCGACGCTGTCGCGCATAGCGAGGTGCTCGGCGTTTTGGATCGGCGACCACCAGCGGCTGTCCCATTCGTGTTCGCGAGCCTCCGGCAGCTGCCCGGCGTACTTCTCGAGCAGACCTTCGTTTGACTCATACCAGTGGGGCCTCTCCCACTTGCCTGCCTCAAAGAACACTGCACCGAGCGCAGAGGTGCGCTCGTGCAACGAGGACATGTGGAGGTCGCGGCGGCTGGCCCACTGCTCGCGGGGGTGCACGATGCCGTACGTCTTGTTGAAGTGCTCGGCGCAGCGGTCGAGGATGTGTTCCTCGGAGCGCTGCGACTCGTAGAAGCGGGAGACATCGGAGGCGTGGGGGTCGATTTCTGGATAGCCGTATGTCATCCACTCGGCGATGGCCTTGCCGGTACCCGGCCCCTCCTTGATCCAGATCGCCGCACACGACCATAGGTTCCTCACTTCGACGCTCTCACCGACCAGCGGCATGGCGTCGGGGGTCAGCGACAGAAGCCCATTGATGCCGTACTTGATCTCGGCGTCGCCGAGCATTGGCATCAACTCGATCGCCTGCTCGAGTTGTGGGTCGAAGTCGTCCTCGGTCAACGGCAACTCGGTGGGGGAGAGCCGGGACGCCTCGATGGATGGGATCGTGTTGGGGTGGTGGAAGATCGGGCGATGCGCATATGAGCCGACTTCCATCGAGCCACCGGTCTGGCGTTCGTAACAGAAGGTGTCCATGTCACGGACGATCGGGTAGCCAATCTCGTTGTTGGTCTCCTGGAGAACTTCGATCGGACCCACGTCGATCATCTGATGGACCGCGGGAGTGAGCGGAATCGTCGCTCCCGCCATCTCCGCAATTCGGGGACTCCAGACGCCGCAGGCAATGACAACATGTTCGGCGACGACGTAACCCTTGTCGGTTTCGACGCCCGCCACCTGGCCGTCCTCGACCTTGATGTTGAGTACTTCAGTGACAGGCGAGATCGATAGGGCTCCCTTGTCGAGAGCGTATTGGCGCATGAGAGTGCCCGCCTGGAGCGAGTCGACTACGGAAACGCTTGGGCAGTACCAACCACCGACGAGGACCGTCTCGTCAATGAACGGCACCTTTTCCTTGACCTGGTCCGGCGTGAGCATTTCAGAGTCGATGCCCCAAGCCTTGGCTGATGTCATCCGGCGGCGGAACTCCTCCATCCGCTCTTCGGTACGGGCAACCTCGATGCCGCCGGAGAAGGTGTTGACGCCCATCTCCTCGTATTGACGTTGCGAGTCAAGAGTCAGCATCGCCATCTCTTTGTTGTGGTCGACGGGGAAGATGAAGTTGGAGGCGTGGCCCGTTGATCCGCCGGGGTTGGGGAGAGGCCCCTTGTCGATTTGCAGGATGTTGGTCCATCCCAGCGCGGCGAGATGCTTGACGACGGCATTGCCGACAATGCCGGCGCCGACTACGACGACTTTGGCGCTGCTGGGAAGGTCACTCACTGGAGGTCCTTTCGAGAGTATCTGCTGTTGTCTGTGGCGATGTAGATGGTTCGTGCCGTCTAGCGGGACAGGCTCACATAGTGGGACGAGACTACTTGTCGTGCCGGGGGCCTGTCTACCCGCAAACCTTTGCCGTTCTTAGGCTAGGTGGCGATCGGAGGTCGTGCCCCAGGGTGCAGGAAATCCACGCGTTTCTGTGGACATGACACCACATTGTGGAGTATTGTCCCATGATGCAGCACAGGCCCACATCGTGGGAAGCGGCTGCAGTTCTGTTTGTGTGTCCTCCCAGCAAACCCTGGGCGTTCTGAGCCGTAAAGCAGGTACTAGATGAGTGACGAAGAGCTGGATCTTTCCACACTCTCGGACGAGGATCTCGTCCCTCAGATGCACGACGATCTTTACGACGGACTGGCCGACGAGATCGTTACCGGAACGAACCTCCTTCTCGGCAGAGGCTGGTCGGCCTCGGAAGTTCTCAACGATGCTCTGGTCGAAGGTATGCGCATCGTCGGTATCGACTTTCGCGACGGCATCCTCTTTGTGCCGGAGGTCTTGCTGGCGGCCAATGCGATGAAGGCCGGGATGGCAATCCTGAGACCACTTCTGGCGGGAACTGAGGCCGAGACCGTGGGCAAGGTCGTCATCGGGACTGTGAAGGGCGATATCCACGACATCGGCAAGAACCTCGTCGGAATGATGTTCGAGGGCGCCGGCTTTGAGGTAATCAACCTCGGAATCAACACTGACGTGGACGAGTTCCTCGCCGCGCTCGAAGAACACAAGCCGGACATTCTCGGGATGTCGGCATTGCTGACCACCACGATGCCGTACATGAAGGTTGTGATCGACACTCTCAAAGAGAAGAACCTGCGCGACGACTACATCGTTTTGGTTGGGGGAGCTCCCCTCAACGAGGAGTTTGCGGCTGCGGTTGGCGCTGATGCGTATTGTCGCGACGCGGCCGTAGCTGCCGAGACCGCCAGGGAACTGGTGACCAAACGCCGCATCCTCATGAGCGAGGACGTCTAGGTGGTTGGTCGGTAGTGGCTACGGCCACACAGCGTCTCGAGGTCACACCCCCCAGGGTTCTGGTGCTCGCGTGTGGCGCGCTGGCCAAAGAGATCCGGGACGTAGCTGCCGCCAACGATTGGGATCATCTGGATATGGAGTGTCTGCCGGCGGCGTTGCACAACACGCCACAAGACATCCCGGCGGCCGTTGAACATCGGTTGCGCCGCGCCAACGATCTTTACGACCGGGTCTTTGTCGGCTATGCCGACTGCGGCACCGGTGGGCTGCTTGACGTAGTCCTGGAACGCCAGGGCGTCGAACGTCTCTCCGGCGCCCACTGTTACGAGTTCTTCGCCGGGTCGAACCTGTTTGCACAGTTGGATGAAGAGGAGCTCGGCACGTTCTATCTCACCGACTTTCTCGCACGACACTTTGATCGGATGGTTTGGACCACTCTTGGTCTCGACCGCCACCCCGAGCTGCGTGACGCCTACTTCGGCAACTACAAGCGAGTTGCATACCTGTCGCAGATCGAGGATGCCGAGCTTCTGGAGAGGGCCAGCAGTGCGGCCCGGCGGCTGGGCCTGGAGTTCGAGCACCGCCACGTTGCATACGGAGAGATGGCGATTGAATTGGGTGGATTTGTTGGGGGCCATCCCGGGGAGGCCGCGTGAACGCCCGGCTGACCGTCATCCTCTGGCGAGACATTCCCGCCCAGGTGGTTGCCAAAGAGGGGCGGACGGCCCAGAAGGTGGAGTTGGCGCCGCGTTTCCAGCAAGCGATCGACCGGGCAGCCATACGGGCGGGTTCCGTCGGGACAGATGCCTACCTCGAGGACTGGCGGCGTGAGACCCGGCCGTGTGACGACAACCTCGAATCGGTCGTTGCTGCCGAGGCGGCAGCCATTGACGAGCGGTTCCCGCTCGATGTCCTCAATGAATATGTCCTCAACAGCGGCTACCGCAATGAATAGCAACACATTCCCGAAGGAGACCAGGTGACCGACACAGTCATTGGCTCAGCCACGAAGGAAGTCGTTATCGGCTTCGATCGCCCTTTTGTGATCATCGGCGAGCGCATCAATCCCACAGGACGCAAGTTGCTGGCTGCCGAGATGAAGGAGGGCGACTTCAGTCGCGTCGAGGCCGACGCTCTGGCACAGGTAGCGGCGGGAGCCCATCTCCTTGATGTGAATGCGGGCATTCCCCTGGCCGACGAGCCGGCCATCCTGGCTACCACCGTCAAACTCGTGCAATCACTGGTCGACGTACCGTTGTCGATCGACTCGTCAATTGTCGGAGCTCTCGAAGCCGGTCTGACCGTGTATCAGGGGAAGGCGCTCGTGAACTCAGTTACCGGCGAGGACGAACAGATGGAACGGGTGCTGCCTCTTGTGGCTAAACATGGCGCAGCCGTTGTTGCCATCACTAACGATGAGACAGGAATCTCCGAGGATCCAGACGTGCGGTTCGAGGTCGCCCGCAAGATCGTCAACCGCGCCGCCGACCACGGGATACCCAAGTCGGACGTCGTCGTTGACCCACTCGTCATGCCGATTGGCGCCATGGGGTCGGCGGGGCGTCAGGTCATGGCTCTGGTTCGTCGACTCCGTGAGGAACTCGAGGTGAACACAACCTGCGGCGCATCCAATGTCAGCTTCGGGCTGCCCAATCGCCATGGGATCAACGGAGCGTTCTTGGTGATGGCAATCGCGTCTGGAATGACATCTGCCATCACCAATCCGCTCGAGAGCGAAACTATGGACGCGATCATGGCGGCTGATGTGCTTGCGGGTAACGACTTGAACTGCGCCCGCTGGATCGCCAAACACCGGCAACCTGCCGCAGGCGGCGCCGAGGGTCGACGCCGCAATGGACGCCGCCGTGGGGCGGCCCCCACCACCTGATGACCGGCACCGACTTCCTAGTCACGTTTACGCCTTCGGGGCGTCGCGGCACCGTTGCCGGTGGCAGGTCCGTGCTTGATGTGGCGCGTGAGTTGGGCGCCGACATCGACTCTGTCTGCGGAGGCCGGAGCATATGCGGTCGTTGCCAGGTCACCATTGGTTCTGCTCCGGGGGTTCCCGCCTCGGCTGAATTGCTGACCCCGCCGGGGCCAACCGAACTCGACTATCGAGGCAAACGCCCTCTCGCCGCGGACCACCGTTTGGCGTGCGCAGCGCAAGTCCGTGGCGACGTTGTCATTGATGTCCCCCCGCAGAGCCAGGTGCACCGTCAGGTTGTGCGCAAACGGGCTGAAGTGATCGATATTGACGTCGACCCCGTTGTCAGGCTCTACTACGTCGAGGTTGCGCCACCGAACCTGGACGATGCCAGCAGCGACCTGGGCCGCATCCTGGCCGCACTCGAAGAGCAGTGGGGCCTCGGTTCGCTCACTGCCGACTCAGCTGTGTTGCCGGTGCTCCAAGCCGCTTTGCGCAAGGGGGACTGGAACGTCACCGTGGCGGTTCACGACGGCGGCGTGGTCACCGGTGTGTGGCCCGGGTTCAGAGACGTGGCGCTCGGTGTCGCCTACGACGTCGGCTCCACCACGGTTGCTGCCCACCTATGTGACCTCACGTCCGGCGACATTCTGGCATCGGCCGGAGCGATGAACCCGCAGATTCGTTTTGGTGAGGACCTGATGAGCCGGGTCTCCTACGTGATGATGAATCCTGGCGGTGAGGAGCGCCTGGCGGCCGCAATCCGCCAGACGATGGATGAGCTGATCGGAGAACTGGTCGAGCAG
Organism: bacterium; assembly: GCA_024226255.1. Lineage (GTDB taxonomy): Bacteria > Actinomycetota > Acidimicrobiia > Spongiisociales > UBA5794 > JAHEJX01. Next base: position 19,111 of record JAAELU010000172.1, read on the forward strand.
GCCGATGTAGCCCGCGACGACATCCTCGAGGTAACAGTGGTGGGCAATCCGATAATGCATCACCTGGTGCTCGGCATCGACCCGACGCCATTGGGAACGGCGCCGTTTGCGCTCGCGGTCGATGGGGCGGTGCGAGGTCGGGTCGCCGAGATCGGTTTGGATGTCCACCCCGGCGCCCGGCTCTACCTGCTGCCCTGTATTGCAGGCCATGTCGGCGCCGACGCTGCCGGCGCCGTTCTATCGGAGGGGCCCCATCGCCGGGAGGCCGTGCAGCTCCTCGTTGACGTTGGCACCAACGCGGAAATCGTGCTGGGCAGCTCCGGAAGGCTGCTGGCGGCCTCGAGCCCAACCGGCCCCGCCTTCGAGGGAGCCCAGATTTCTAGTGGCCAGCGGGCCGCGCCCGGAGCAATAGAGCGGGTTCGGATCGATCGGACCACTCTCGAACCGCGGTTCAGAGTCATCGGCAGCGATTTGTGGTCTGATGACGACGGCTTCGCCGAGTCGATCGCTGCCACCGGCGTTACCGGGATCTGCGGATCCGGGATCATTGAGGTGGTTGCCGAGCTCTATCTGGCCGGAGTGATCAGCCAGGACGGCATCATCGGCGGAGACCACGAGCGTGTTGTCGCCGATGGCAGGACCAATTCGTATGTCCTGAAGGGGGGCTCGCCTCCGGTGCTGGTCACCCAGAACGACGTGCGTGCCATTCAGCTTGCCAAAGCGGCGCTATATGCCGGTATCAAGCTGCTGATGGAGCATCTGGGTGTCGATGCTGTCGACGAAATCCGGCTGGCAGGGGCGTTCGGGAGCCACATCGACACCAAGTATGCAATGGTGCTGGGTCTGATCCCCGACTGTGATTTGTCCCAGGTCTCGGCGGCTGGAAACGCCGCCGGCACCGGTTCGATGATGGCCCTGCTGAGTTGGGAAGCTCGCCGTGAAATCGAACAAGTTGCCTCCGAGATCGAGAAGATTGAAACAGCGACCGAGCCTGAGTTCCAGGACCTCTTTGTCAGCGCAATGGGGATACCGAACAGCACCGACCGGTTTCCGCAGCTGGCGAGTGTGGTCACTCTGCCGGCGGCACAACCTGCGTCAGCTCGCCCAGAGCGGAGACGGCGGCGGGTATCACAGAAGGGAAGCGCGGGTGACTGAGCACAAGGGGCGTCGCGGCGGCGGTCGGGCAGCTCGGCAGGCGGCGCGGACTGCGCAGGCTTTGGAATCGGTCTCATACTTGACGCGCGCTTTGGCGCCGGTTGAGGTCCTGTCCCAGGAGGGTTTGGAATTGATCGAACACAATGCCGACCTGCTGTTGGAACAGGTTGGCGTCGACGTCGTCGGCTACGACGAAGCGCTCACGATCTTCCGTGCCGGCGGGGCCGACGTTGATGGGACCCGGGTGCGATTCCCCAAGGGGATGTGCCGCCAGATCGTGCAAGCCACTGCTCCCAAGTCCTTCACCCAGCATGCTCGCAATCCGGCGCGCTCCGTCATCATCGGAGACCCGCACACGGTTCTCGTGCCGGCCTACGGCTCGCCCTTTGTTCGTGATCTCGAAGGTGGCCGGCGATACGCCACGATCAAGGACTTCAACAATTTCGCCAAGCTCGCATATATGACACCGTCGATGCACCACAACGGCGGCACGCTATGCGAGCCGGTGGATCTGCCGGTCAGCAAGCGCCACTTCGACATGGTCTACGCCCATGTGAAATACAGCGACAAGCCATTCATGGGCTCGGTCACCCACCCGGATCGGGCCGTCGACTCGATTGAGATGGCCAAGATCGTCTTTGGTGAGGACTTCGTACGCGACAACGCCGTGATCCTGGGTCTGGCCAACGCCAACTCGCCGATGTCGTGGGACTTCAACATGCTGGGGTCGGCCAAGGCGTATGCCGAGAACAATCAGGCGACGCTGATCACACCCTTCATCCTGGCCGGGGCGATGTCGCCGGTGACCGTGGCCGCAGCCGCCACACAGACGCTCGCTGAGGCGCTTGCGGGGATGGCCTTCACCCAGATGGTCAAGCCCGGGGCCCCTGTGATATTTGGTTCATTCGCCAGCTCTATGTCGATGCAGTCAGGCGCCCCCACCTTTGGGACGCCGGAGCCGGCAATCGTGCTCTACGTGATGGCGGCGCTGGCCCGTCGTGTTGGCGTACCGTTCCGATCCGGCGGAAACTTCACCGCCTCCAAAACCCCCGATGCGCAGGCGGCGTACGAGTCGGCCATCAGCTTCCTCCCGGCAATCCAGGCCGGAGTCAACTTCCTATTGCACAGCGCCGGCTGGCTCGAAGGTGGCCTCGCCATGGGCTACGAGAAGTTCATCATCGACGCCGACCAAGCATCGATGATGGAGACCTGGGTCAAGGGCGTGGACGTGAGCAAGAACGGCCAGGCACTCGACACGCTTCTGACCAACGGCCCCGGTCAGCACTTCCTCGGTACCGACCACACGCTGGCCAACTTCGAGTCGGCTTTCTGGAGCTCGTCGCAGTCCGACAACAACAGCTTCGAGCAGTGGCATGAGCACGGGGCCAAGGACTCGGTAGCGCGGGCTCATGCAACCTGGAAGCGCATGCTGGCGGAGTATGAGGCGCCCCCGTTGGACGAGGCTGTCGATCAGCAACTCACTGAGTGGATGATGGCCCGCAAAGCATCGTTCCCCGATTCGGACGAATAGGCCATGGGCATGTTCAAGCCCGAGGTGGCGATCTCTGCAGAGGCTATGGCCACGATCTAGTGGCTGCCCTCCCCACATCTTGGCACGGCTGACCGAGGACCGCGCCCAGCTCGGAGCCATTCTCAAACAAATCGACCGTTTGAGTGGTCGGTGGCGCTGGCGGGGCTCGCTTCGGTTGCCAGGCGGAACTGGTGCCCCATGTGTGTCTCTCCCCCCGTGACACGCCGCTTTGGGTGGGTCACAGTTGGGGGGAGTACCCGAGCTTGCGAGGGGGAGGGGGGCTGCGGAGGTAGTCCGTAAGGCGAACGTTGCGTCTTCTCGAACTCCCTGCTCTCGCGTTTCCCGCAGCGGTGGGTGTGCCCCGCAGCGTGTTGCGCTGTAGCCGCGACTTCGCTGCCCCCTCCCAAGCTGCCCGCAGGGCAGCCCACCTCCCCCAAACGTCGCCCGACTTCGTCGTTCGACGGGGGAGGAGACGGTGCGTGTCTCCCCCCGTCTGGCGCCGCTTTGGGCGACGGACGTTTGGGGGGAGCACCCGAGCTCGCGAGGGGGAGGGGGGAAGCAAAGGTAGTTCGCAAGGAGGACGTTGCGTCCTGTCGCGAAGTGAGTGAGAGCCGAGAGCTGGCGGCGGTGGGCTGTCCGCCGAATGCGAGTCCACCGGCGTTGTCGCGCCCTCCGCTTCCCTCTCGTGACGTTTGGCCGTCGTCGTAGCGGCAAGGGGTGGGACGTGGGGTCTCACCCAAACCCTCCTCACCTTCCGCCTCGCAGAGCCTCGGCACCTCCCCTCTAGGCCAGCCGCCCAAAGCAGCGCCTGACAGGGGAGGAGACGCTCCTGCCACCTGACGTTCTACTCGCCTATGTCCTCGTTCCAGAGGTCCGGGCTGTCGGTGATGAAGCGGTCCATGAGGGCTTTGCACTCTGCGTCGTCGAGGACTGTGAGATCGACACCACGGGAGCGGACGTAGTCCTCAGGTCCCTGGAAGGTGCGGTTCTCCCCGATCACGATTCGGGGGATCCCGTAGAGCAATGCAGCCCCGGAGCACATGTCGCACGGTGACAGGGTCGAATAGAGCGTCGACGTGGCGTACTCCGCCGCAGTCAGTCGACCGGCGTTTTCGAGGCAATCCATTTCGGCATGTAGAACGACACTGCCCTGCTGCACCCTTTGATTGCGCCCACGGCCGACAATCACGCCATCGATCACCAGTACCGAGCCGATTGGAATTGCGCCCTCGCCCCGGCCGAGCTTGGCCTGCGAGATTGCCACGTTCATGAAAGGATCATCTGCCATGGCAAGGACAGTAATCCCGAAATGCCCGCTTCTAGACTGGCGGCATGCGTCGCCTGCTTGTCGTGCTGCTGATGATGCTCCCGGCGTGCAACACCGACAACTGTGCGGGAGTCGATAGGACGGTCGTGCCCGCCGAGCGCCTCCTCCAGGCCGAGGCCCTGGTCGTAGTCGAAGGCCTGGCCGAGGCCGACCGTTACGACCTCAGTGTGCCCCATGTTCTCTACAGCGGAACCATCGTTTCGGTCCTGTACGCAGAGGAAGGTCTCGAACTTCCCGGTGTTGGGGAGGCCATTGCTGTCGACCAGTTCGACTACTGCCCGAGAGCTGGATTGCGCGATGCTGAGCCGGCCGACCAGATCGTTCTCTTCATCAACGTCGCGGGCGCACAAAGCCGACGTGGTGACTTCAGCGCCAACTATGCCGCCGTCGTAGGAGAGGATGGCGCTCTGCTGTTCCTTCGCGACGGTAGGACGATCCACGAGCGACTCGAGCCCCATTTGAGTGTGCAGGGGCTGTCGGAGCTAGACGCGCTGGCCGTCGCATTCGCGGCAGACGATTGATCGCGCTTGCTGGTGAAACGGTGAGTTACCGTCGCCCGATGATCCGAAAGTGGCAATTACAACGAATCGCCAACCGGGTGGCTCGTCACCTGCAACCTGGTGAGACCTTGGGTGCCGTCGCCGGCTTTGTCGGCCCTCACAACCTCGCCAAGCCGGCCAACACCCGTGTCGGGGCCATGTGGATGGCTCTCACCGATCAGCGCATTCTTCTTCTCAGACCCGGGAAGTTCGGTGGCATGCCTGCCACGGTGTCCGATCAACGGTCTGTGGGGAGTATTGGCGAGGTCAGGATCACAGCGGTCGATGATCAACACTGTCGATTTGTCTCGATAGTTCTCAACGACGGCACCTTCTTTGAGGCTACGTTGACTCCAGAGGCCGCTGATGATCTACGTCGTGCGTGGGATGGGCAAGGCTCGAGCTAGTGGTGTGTCGCTCAAATAGTCACCGTGTATCTCCGGCCGTCGACGCCCCTGACTGCGCCTTTCTCCTCGACGCATCTACTGATGCGCCTTCGTCGTCAGGCTGTGCCAGATGACGCCGACGCCTCGGAGCTACCCTGGCGCCAATTGAGCGACACACCACCAAGTCGTTGCCTCGCCGTTATGCAGGGCGACCGCCGGGTGCAGCTATCCTCCGATCGGTTTGATGTGTGCTCGTCGCAGGAAGCGATTTCTCAAGAACACCGCCGAGTATTTCTATGTCGGTGAAGACCTGATCTTGGCTGTGCCCTACATGAACGCGGCCGGTGCTGCCAGTTCGCTCACTCAATCGCATTCGTCGAATCACGGCATTATCGGAACTCTCCAGCGCATGGCGGAGATGGCGCAAGGCCACGAACCGAGGTCCCGAGAAGAGCAGGATCGGCTCGATGCCATGGGCAGCTCGAGAGGTCAGACCGGTTTTCCGCCGGTCGCCGGTTGGGTCGCTTTCACGAAGGGGCGGTTACTGGTCTTCCACGGCAATACCCGACTCGCCTGGCCGTCGGAACTGGCGGCTGAGTACCCGATCAAGCGTGTTGCCGATATCACGGTCCGGCAACTGACGCACGGCAACGTGGAGGCAACTGTGATGTTGGTCGACGGGTCTTCGGCGCGGCTCAACGTGCGTCAAGACGGCGCCAGTATCGGCCCGGCCTTCAGGGCTGCCAAAGGCTTGGTTGGTTAGAAGAGCCAGTCGAGGAGCCAGAGGGAGGTCATGCCGGTGGCGATGGTCCAGCCGATCGAGCGGGTCTTCCACGCCACCACGATCGCGATGAGCCCGGCGAAGAGGCGCAGGTTGTCGAAGCTGAGATCGACCGGCCCGGCCGGGGCGATGAGCTCAGGAATGGCGATGGCGGCAATGGCGGCAGGCGCCACCAGCCGCAGCGGACGTTCGATGGAGGTGGGTATCTCGCGATCACCGAGAATCCCGATAAATGACAGTCGGGTTAGGTACGTACCCAGGGCGACCAGCAGCACGATTAGCCACGGGCTCATTTGTGCAGCCTCCAGTCGGCAATCGACCCTGCGACTACGCCGGCAGTGGCGGCCACGATGATTCCGGTTCCATTGGGGAAGTCGAGGGCCAATACCGCCACTCCGCCACCCACGACTGCGGCCACGAGCCCGGGCCTGGTCGAGACCGCTGGTGCCAGCAGCCCGAGGAACACCAGGGCGATTGTGAAATCGAGGGACCACTCCGCCGGCACCTGTGCCCCCAGTGTGATCCCAACGATCGTGCCGATCTGCCACCCGACCCATAGCGTCAGAGCCGCCCCCAGGTAGAAGTACTTGATGGTGGTGGCGTCGCTGTCGGGCTCATACCGGCTGGCGGAAATGACAAAGGCCTGGTCGGTCAAGACATAGGGGAGCCACAATCTGTCGGCGCTGCTCAATTTGCCGAAGTGGGGGGCAAGTGCGGCGCTATACATCGCGTGACGCAGGTTGATGATCAGCGGAGTTGCTATGGCGACGGCCGCCAACGATCCAGAATTGAGGAGCTCGATGAGTACCAGTTGGGCTGCGCCGGCGAACACCAGCCACGAGGTCGACCAGCCGACCCAGTTGTTGATGTCAGTTCCGGCAATGGTGACGCCGACGATGAGTCCGAACGGTACGGCGCCCAGGAGAATCGGAGACACCGCTTTGGCGCCTTCCACAAACCGAACTCTCGACAACGACACCGGCTCTCCTCACTCCTTCAGTCAAGGACCCCGTCGGCGCCGTCGGGGTTGCACGGAGGCTAGTAGCGAGCAACGAGCCGTTAGCCGCTTACGGCAACCCTTCGGGTTGCATGCGAGTTCGCAGAGCCGAACTCGGGGAAGGGGCCCCTGGCCGCTTCGGTGTCCGGCCAATGGATACGTGAACGTAGTACGAGCTCTCAGGGAGATGTCGCATCGCCATTCCAGCGCCCGGCTTTGTCGATTCCTGTCTTTTACTCGACATCGGACGTGTGTAATTCACTAACTTTCAATCACCGAGACGAACCTTCCGCCATGAAAGGGGTGTGGATGCACGTAAGCATGACCGTGAATGGGAGTGACGTCAGCGGAGATGTTGAACCGCGAACACTTCTAGTTCACTTCATACGAGAGAACCTTCGACTGACCGGAACGCACGTCGGGTGTGAGACCAGCTATTGCGGCGCATGCACAATCCAGGTCGATGGAGCCCCGGTCAAGTCCTGCACAATGCTCGCAGTACAGGCCGACGGCAGCGACATTCGGACCGTGGAAGGTCTCGCCGACGGCGATAACCTGCACCCCGTACAAGAGGGTTTCTGGGAGCGCCACGGCTTGCAGTGCGGCTTCTGTACGCCCGGCATGATCATGTCGGCCGTGAGCCTCCTCGAGGAGAACGACAACCCGACCGAAGACGAGATCCGTCACGGCATTGAGGGCAATCTCTGCCGCTGCACCGGCTATCACAACATTGTCCGTTCCATCGAGTACGCCGCGTCGACGATGCGCGGTGAGGAGCCGGCACCCCCCGACTGGACGCTCGACTTTGAGGGGGCCTCATGACAACTAGTACCACCAGCGCCATGGGCGGCATCGTCCGGCGCAAGGAAGACCCGGCGCTAATCGCCGGCGAAGGCAAATACGTAGACGACATCAAGATGGCCGGTGAAGCGTCTGCCGTGTTCGTGCGCAGCCCGTTCGCCCATGCCCGAATCAACTCGATCGACACGTCGGCAGCGACAGCGATGGACGGTGTCTATGCCGTATTCACGGCCGACGATGTCCGCCATCTCGGGTTGCTGCTGGCACAAGTCGCCGCCGGACCTTTGCGGCCGTTGTTGGCCGACGGTGCGGTGCACCACGCTGGTGAGGCCGTCGCCATGGTCGTGGCCGCAAACGCATATGTAGCCAAGGACGCGGCAGATGCAGTTCTCGTCGACTACGACCCGCTGCCCGCTGTTGTCGACATGAAGGACGCCGTCAAGGACGTCACCAAGGTGCATGAAGGCGCCGAATCAAACGTGATCGTCACCTGGTATTCCCACGATTGGTGGCCGGGCGTATTCGAACTCGAAGACCATCGTCCCGCGATCGCCGAGGCGAAAGAACGCGACGACGTCGTTGTCGTCAGCCAGGAGATCGGCAATCAGCGACTGATTCCGGTCGCCATCGAACCACGCGCGGTGCTGGCCGACTGGAATCGCGGCTACAACACAGTGAACCTGTGGAGCTCTTCGCAGATCCCGCATGCACTTGCCGGCGCCGTCGCCAAAACATTCGGGCTGACATCGCATGACGTGCATGTGGTCGCGCCTGAAGTTGGCGGAGGGTTTGGCGCCAAGCTGAACATCTATCCCGACGAAATGCTGACTGTGTTCGCGTCGAAGGAGCTGGGACGTCCGGTACGTTGGACAGAGACCCGCCGCGAGGCCGGTTACTCGACGATTCAGGGACGAGGTTGGATCGGCACGGCGACGATCACCGGGACCCGGGATGGCAAAATCCTGGGTTACGAACTCGATGCCATTGCCGACATGGGGGCGTACAGCCAGAACTTCACGGTGGCCATCCCCGTGCTTGGTCTGTATGTCGCCCAGGGGCAGTACAACATCCCGCTGGCGTGGAACATCACGTGCGTCAACACCAATACTCAGACGACCGACGCCTATAGGGGCGCCGGCCGCCCCGAGGCGATCTACTACGTCGAACGGATAGTCGACATGTACGCCACCGAGATTGGGATGGACCCGGCCGACGTTCGCAAGATGAACTTCTTCAAGAAGGAGGAGTTTCCTGCGACCACGGCGATTGGCCTGACGATGGACTCGGGCAGCTACGAGGCCAACCTCGACACGCTGCTTGCCGACGTTGACTACGCCGGTCTACGCCAGATGCAGGCCGACGCCAGGGCCGAGGGCCGTTGCATAGGAATCGGCCTCAGCACGTATGTTGAGGTGTGCGGTTTCGCCCCGTCAGTCCTCGCCGAATTTGGGTTTGGTTGGGATGCCTACGGGCTTCCGACCTCGTTCAGCGGGTCCGGCCTGGTTCGGATCAATCCTGATGGTTCGGCGACCGTGATCATCGGCACCGGGCCGTCGGGTCAAGGCCACCAGACAACCTGGGCCCAAGTGGTTTCGGACCGTTTGGGTATCGACGTCGACAATATCCGGGTGAGTCACGGCGATACCGCCGAGTCCCCAACGGGCGTCGGCACTTTTGGCAGCCGATCAGCGGCCGTGGACGGTGCCGCAACCTACGAAGCGGCCGAGAAGGTCCGCGTCAAGGCTGCGGAACTTGTGGCGCACATGCTCGAGGCCTCGGCGGACGATATTCAGTTCGCCGACGGCGGCGCCCATGTGGCGGGTAGCCCCGGCCACAAGGTGACCTGGGCCGAGATCGCGGAAGTGGCGTACAAACCGCATAAGGGACCGGAGGGTCTCGAAGCCGGTTTGGAAGCCCATTCGGTGTTCTCCCCAGGCAACGCCACCTGGCCGTTTGGTTCTCACCTCGCTGTGGTCGAGGTTGATCCCGACACCGGCAATGTCGAAATCCTGCGGTATGTCGCAGTTGACGACTGCGGCAACCGTATCAATCCGATGATCGTTGATGGCCAGATCCACGGCGGTATCGCTCAGGGGATTGGCCAGGCGCTCTTCGAGGAAGCGATCTACGACGATCAGGGCAACTTGTTGTCAGGGTCATTGGTCGACTACCCGATGCCGACGGCCGGCGACCTGCCGGCCTTTGAGCTCGGTTGGACCAACACACCAACGGACGTGAATCCGATGGGCGTCAAGGGAATCGGCGAAGCCGGGACGATCGGGTCGGCGCAAACCATTGTCAATGCAGTCGTCGATGCGTGTAGCCCGTTTGGGGTGAAACA
>JAAELU010000173.1 GCA_024226255.1 bacterium
AAGTTGGGGTTGGTCCCCTCGGGCCCCGCACCGCGAACGAGGACGACCCCGCCCGTATGGTGCTCCAGGAGCCGGCGCCTACGTTCCGAATAAGGCTGCATCTACGATCCCTCCAGGTCGATCGTAGAGCTTAGCGCACGAGGTCAGTTAATTCCGCTGGACAGCTTGCGAATCGGTATCGCGAAGATCAAGAAGATGATCCCGACTCCGACCACGATCGACGCCACCGTGCCGAACAGCAGGTGCTGGGGCATCTCGTCGATCAATCCGGCGACCAATCCGGCCACCAGGTTGCCCAGTGCCGCCCCCATGAACCAGGTGCCCATCATCTGCCCGACCAGCCGTGGCGGGGACAACTTGGTCACCGCGCTCAAACCGACCGGGCTCAGGCAGAGTTCTCCCACCGTGTGGAAAAAATACGTCGCGACCAGCCACATCGGCGAAACTTTACCGGCCTCGGTAAACGTCGACGCCCAGGCCATCACGAAGAATCCGACGCCGAGCAGGATCAACCCCATCGCGAACTTGTAACCCAAGGATGGATTGCGGCTCCCGAGCTTGACCCACAACCCACCCACCACCGGCGCGAGGAGGATGATGAACAGCGGATTGATAGACTGGAGCCAACCGGTCGGTGCCTCCCATCCCATCACGACACGATTCACCTGGTTTTCGGTGAACAGGTTCATGGACGACCCGGCCTGCTCGAAACCGGACCAGAACATCGCTGCACCGATGAACAAAGCGAAGATCACCGCCACCCGCTTGCGTTCGGTCGCATTGTGGCAGGCGAAGAAGATCGCGTAAGCGAAGTACAGGATCGAGAGTACGATCACGATGATTCCCGTCGACTGGGCGAAACCGACGAGGGTCAGCGGAAGGATGCCGCCTGAGCTCAGACCGACGATGGCGAGAATCAGCACGACCACGGTGCCCAGCCCGTAGTAGAAATTGCGCCAGGCTTTCTGTTGATGCTCCGTCGAGCGGTATTCCTCTTTGAGCTCCCCTGCACCGCGGAGATGCTTTGCCCCGAAGACGTACTGGAGCAGTCCGAACGTCATGCCCACGCCGGCTGCGCCGAAGCCGAGGTGCCAGTTGACGTCCTCGCCCAGGTAGGAGCAAATGAGCGGACCGAACAAAGCGCCGAGGTTGATCCCCATGTAGAAGATGGAGAAACCGGCGTCGCGGCGGGCACCGCCTTCGGGGTAAAGGTCGCCGACGATCGCACTGACGTTCGGTTTGAGCAACCCGGTGCCGAGGACGACGAGCAAGAGGCCGAGGAAAAACGACCACGTCGCCGGAACGGCCAGGACGTAGTGTCCCGCCGCGATGATGATCCCGCCGTAGAGCACCGCCTTGCGCTGGCCCACGAGATGATCGGCGATCCACCCCCCCGGGAGAGCCAGTGCGTAAACGCCGAAGGTGTAGAGGCCGTAGATCGCGGTCGCTTTCACCACATCCATGCCCAGACCGTGATTGGCCACGAGGTCGGTCATGAACAGGATCAGCAGGGCTCGCATCCCGTAATAGCTGAACCGCTCCCAGAGCTCGGTGAAGAAGAGGGTAGAGAGCCCCCGGGGATGACCGAACCACTGCTGCTGCGTCGCTTCTGCCGGTACCGTTGCCGATCCGCTC
>JAAELU010000174.1 GCA_024226255.1 bacterium
CGCTGTACGCCCTCGTTCTCGTCGATTGCGATGCACTCCACCACCTGGGCCAGCGGAATCACGTACTGCTCCGAGCCGCAGCCCACCAAAAAACCGTCGATGATCGCCAGGGTCAGGGGCAGGTTGATGGTGACCCTGGTGCCGATGCCGGGTTCACTGTCCAATTCGACACTGCCACGCAAGGCCTCGATATTGCGCCTGACCACGTCCATGCCCACCCCGCGACCGGACAGGTTGTCGGCCTGCTCTTTGGTGGACAGGCCCGGCTCGAAAATGAGCCTAAAGGTCTCTTCACGACTCAAGGTCTGATCGGGACGTATCAGGCCCTTGGCCTCGGCTTTGGCGCGGATGCGTTCCGGGTCGAGCCCCGCGCCGTCGTCCTTGATCTGGATGACGATGCGGCCGGAGTCGTGAAAGGCGTTGAGTGAGACCGTGCCCATGGCGGGTTTGCCCTGGCCGGTTCGTTCCTCGGGCGACTCGACGCCGTGGTCCAAGGCGTTGCGGATCAAGTGCGTCAGCGGGTCGTTGATCTTCTCCACCACCGTCTTGTCGAGTTCCGTCTCGCCTCCGCTGATCGCCAGGTCGATCTGTTTGCCCAGCTCCTTGCTCTGGTCCCGCACCACCCGGCGAAA
>JAAELU010000175.1 GCA_024226255.1 bacterium
CAAATCACTCGCCGAAGCCGGCTGATCGAAAACCCACCCCGGAAATGGGCACGGAAATAGTCACCTCCTGCACCGTCACTAATAACCGGCCCGGAGTAGGGTCGAAACCATGCGTCGGAAGCTGGGATCACCATCACCGGGGAGGACGATCACCATGCGTCGCCACACTGTTTCACTGCTATCTGCTGTCGCGCTTCTTGCCGGGCTGGTAACCGCCATCTCACCGGCTGCGGTCGCCGATCACACCGCCGATCCTGCATCGGTGGCCATCGCCGGAAGCCTCCAAGACGAGCTGGGCTGCCCGGGAGACTGGCAGCCAGAGTGCGCCGCCACCGACCTCGGCTACGACGCCGACGACGACGTCTGGCAGGGCACCTTCAACGTCCCGGCGGGCAGTTTTGAGTACAAAGCTCCGCTAAACGACAGCTGGACTGAGAACTATGGCGCCGGCGCGGTGGCCGACGGAGCGAATATCCCGCTGAACCTCGGTGCCGCCACCGACGTCAAGTTCTACTACGACCACAAGACGCATTGGATCACCGACGACGTCACCTCCACCATCGCGACGGTCGCCGGTAGCTTCCAGAGCGCTATCGGCTGCCCCGGCGACTGGCAACCGGATTGCCTCCGCTCCTGGATGCAGGACATCGACGGCGATGGCATCTACGAGTTCACCACCGA
>JAAELU010000176.1 GCA_024226255.1 bacterium
ACGTGCATCACAACGACCTGGTCAGTCACGTGACGGAACTCGAAAGCCGACACTACCCCGGCAACCACATCATGCGACTCGACATCAAGGGGGGCAACATGAAGGTCCACGACAATCTCTTAACAGAGGGGTGTCACTGGGGTCTGGGTCTGAGTGGCACCGGTGCCGGCGTCGAGGTCAGCTACAATGACATCCGCCATCATCAGCAGTACGTGAACGGCTACAGCATCGGGGCGTCCTGCGGCGGGGCCGACATCCACCACAACAAGGTCACCTCCTCCGGTCGCGGCGTGCACCTGACGGGTGACGGCATCCAGTTTCACGACAACTACCTGGACACGCGCGGCCACCAGCAGCTTTCCGACCTCCCGGCGAAAACGCGCCCGTTCAAGCACCAGCGCGTCGAGCTGCACGGGATCAAGTTCGAGGGGACGAAATCGAAGAATTGCAGGGTCTACAACAACTTCATGCGCATCACGCAGCTGCAGCCCATCGATTCGCAGGGAATGGGAGCTCCCGAAGACAAGGTTCACAACGGCGTGTTTGTCCGCGCGACGGCTACCGCGATGGATCCGGGAAGACTGACCGACACGACGCAGAACTGGGAGAGAGACCGCTGGAAGAACTACTGGGTGAAGATCGCGGCCGACAAGCCGGCGGTGCTCATCACCGGCAACGGCCGCACCACGCTTTCGGCCAAGCTCGGCGATGCCGTGATCCCTGGTGAATACACGATTTACCAGAAATGGGATTACGTTCCCGCCACACCGCTCAACGTCGGGTGCTACGATCCGAACGCGATGAACGAGGTTTACAACAACACCTTCATCGCGCTAACCACGTTTGCCCGCACGCGTCACGGCGGTTACGGTCACTCGGGCCAGTGGGCGAGCGGCATCTACTTTGTCGGGATGGATCGCGGTCCCGCGGAGGAGGGAAAATACTCCATCTACATCCACGGCAACACTTTCATCTCGAACGATCTTTTCATGAGCACCGGCAGCCGCCAGGGCGTCACCAACACGGTGCGGGTCGAGGGCAACACGTTCAGGCTTGCCGACGAACCGGCGCCGACCGAGGGACACACACCGTTCCGCAACCTGGGCGGGGAGTTCGAGGCAAAGGTCAAATCCGGCAACAACGAGTTCGAGGGGATGCGGCCGTGACGAGGAATTAGAGTTCCGACTGAATCCGCCCA
>JAAELU010000177.1 GCA_024226255.1 bacterium
ATCATGGCAATGACCATGCCGACCAGCAACAGCCGTCTTGAACGGTTGCGCATTACTCCTCCTCCATCAGTTTTCCCCTTGGCGGCGCCGCCCGCCGTCCAATGCATTCCCCTTTCGTCGGCGCGAAATAGCGGTGCCGTACTCTTAAACATGCATCGACTCACTGCGAGTTTCAAGGGCTAAAGGTCCCATATAGTCACTTCTCCCACGTATTACCTAATGCGCAGTACCCTGCGCTCATGCCGACCAAAACGAAGGTGCGACAACTGGCACGACGGATCATCCCCTTCCGGGTGCGTCGAGAACTGATCTGCCTACGTCGGATGCCTCGCTGGGTGATCGAGCGGCCGGGCGTCGCTAGAGCACGGATCGGTGCGAAGGGGGCTTCCGAATACGGTTGGCTGCTGGCCAGCCACTCGTCACCACTGGAGCGGACACCTGGGGCCGTTCCCGCTGATCTCCAACAAGGCAAGGAAACCAACGTCGCATTGGCCGCAGCCCGGCTCGACGGCCTTGAGATCGATCCGAATCAGATCTTCTCCCATCACCACGCCATCGGGCGCACCAGCAAGAGGCATGGATTCCGCAAAGGTATGGAGCTCCAGAACGGCGACTCCACCGGCAGCTGGGGAGGCGGCCTCTGCCAGGTCTCCAACAGCTTCTACTGGGTTGCGGTCCAGGCTGGGATGAGAATCGTGGAACGCCACCGACACGGGCTCGACCTGTTCCCCGACGACAAGAGGACTGTGCCGTTCGGGTGCGGAGCAACGGTCGTCTACAACTACGCAGACTTCCGGTTTGAGAATCCGTTCCCACAACCTGTCTTGATGCGGGCCAGGATTGAGAACCGGGCGTTTGTCAGCGAACTGTGGACAACCGACGACCCCGGGGTCCGCATAGAAGTAGACGAAGTAGATCATCGCTTCATCGAGGACGCAGAGGGATGGCTGCGCGAAAACCGGCTGCGACGCAGGGTCCGGGACAAGTCGGGTCACTTGCTCAGCGATGTCGAGATTGCACACAACATCGGGCGAGTCCTCTACGAGCCACCCGCGGAGCAAACATGATCAGAGCTATCGCCAAGGGGGCGTTGTTCGGCGGATTCGGCATTACCTCGACGACCTCCCGGCTCTACCGCACGATCACCCGGGAGTGGATGGGTAGCCAGGCAACCCACGTTGACAAGCTCCAGCGAGCCTGGCCCGAGTACGTCGATGTGTGGCGAGCCAATGGAGTAGAACTCGATCAGGCCGACGTCTGGATTCACGAGGGCGGTTGGACGCCTTTCCCGTTTTTTGCCAATCATCTGGTCACCGGCAAGCCGGGATTCGTTACCAACCGCGGGGGCCGGATGCTGGACAGGTATCTGGCGCGTGCCGTCAATGGCGCCATCGCATGTGGACTCCCCGATGATCTGCCTCTGGACGAGCGACGCCGGGATCTGGAACCCATGCGGTGGGCCAAATCAGTGGGTGATGCAATCGGCGACTTGGGTGGTGTCCTACACGAGGGAGTCGCGGCCGATGCCATCCCACTTGCAGCCTCGTCGGTCGATCTCTGCCACACAGGAGGGACACTGGAGCACTACCACCCCGATGAACTAGCTGCGCTCCTTCGAGAGGCGAAGCGAGTTCTCCGTCCCGGTGGAGTCATGTCACACGTGTTTGACCACAGGGATCACCTGCACCATGCCGATGCCTCCTGGCCCTACCTGAACCACTACCGGATGTCGGATATCTCATACCGACTGTTCTGTGGCGGACCGCTGCTCTACCACAACCGGCTTCTGCCCCGCGAGGTAGCCGGCCTGTTCGAAGAAGCCGGATTCGAGAAGATCGTGATCCGCCGCATGATGCTGCCCTCGCGGCGGTACGTCGATGACGGCACTCCGATGGATGAAGGGACATTCGGAATCCAACGATCCCGGTTGGCCGACCGATTCCAAGACGCCAGCGACGACGATCTACGCACGGCCGCCGCCCACTACCTATACCGCAAACCGGCCGATGAAATCGGCTAGGAGTTCGATGCAAACGAACTACCGGCCGATGAAATCGGCTAGGAGTTCGATGCAAACGAACTCCAGGCAGCGATCTACGCCAAAGCGAGTTGGTCTGCTGGGAGGGAGCGGTAGATCTCGGTGGAGCGCAGTTGATCGACATCGCCGAGAGCTTCCTCGAGTGAGTCGTCATACGATATGGAGCCCAGGAACGGTACCGAGAACTCTGTGGCCAATCCGGCGACTGTGTCGCCGTCGCGTCGGCGCATGTTCTCCAACACGCCGACCATGGGCACATCCAGTTCCGTAAAAAGCCGAAGGGCGCGGCGAACGCTCTCAATCACAACCCGCGATCCATTGCCGACGAGGAGAAACTCGAGGCGCGGCAGCAAGCGGATCACGTCGAGGTTGGTGTCACCGAGGCCGGGAGGCATGTCGAGCACAAGCACGTCCAGACTCCCCCACCGGGTGATAGCCAGCAGCTCGAGAAGAGCACTCGTGGCCGCATCACCCCGCATCGGTACGGGGGCATCACCGGCGAAGAAGGCAACCGACATCATGTCGATGCCATGTACCCGGTGCGGGTCAATGCCGAACTCCTCGTCTGGGAAACTGCGATCGACACCGAGCACCACGTGATCACTTGGCGAGGTGAAGTCCAGATCAAACAGGCCGACCCCGACCCCCCGGTCGGCGAGCTTCAATGCAAGGGTGGAAGCGACAACGCTCTTGCCAATCCCGCCCTTGCTGCCGGTTACGCCAACAATTCGTGACACGCCGGCCAACCTATCGCCGATGACGACCTCACGGAGGTCGATGGCCCTACGGCTCATCGCCGCCACTCCCCTCTATCC
>JAAELU010000178.1 GCA_024226255.1 bacterium
ATCGATCGTGAGGTCACGGCTCTAGCTACTCACCCACATCGCAGGTGCACCTTCAATCATTCGATTGCAGCAACTTTTACATTTCGTCAAGCGACAGGCTAGTCGCGAATGACTAGCCCTTGGCCACTTGACCTGCTGCTTTGAGCCCAGCCAGCACTCGATCGGGCGTGAGCGGGAACTCGTCAAACCAAACGCCGGTGGCGTCATACAACGCGGCGATGACGGCCGGTGCATATGGGATGAATGGCATCTCGGCCATGCCGCGCACGCCAAACGGGCCCCGTGGATCGGCGTATTCGAGAATCACCGAGTCGACCTGATCCGGGATGTCGAGGATGCCGGGGATCAGGTAGCCGCTCAATCGGGGATTGAGGATGCGGCCATCCTCCACGTGGAGGTTCTCGCTGATGGTGTAACCATGGGCCTGGACGACGGCTCCCTCGACTTGACCTTCGACCTGAACGGGATTGATCGCCCGTCCTACGTCGGTGGCGCACGTCGCCTTGCCGACCCGGATATGTCCGGTGTCGAGATCGACGGCGACGTCCACGGCTTCAGCAACGTAGCCGTACGCGAAGTTCGGTTGCCCGGCGCCGGTCTCAGGATCCAATGCCTCTGTGGGAGGAGGGGAGTAGCGGAAGTCGCCGATCGCTGGTCGATCACCGTCGATCCACGCCTTCTGAGCTTCCTCCACCGCCCCCAGGATCGAGTTGCCCGACATCCAACTCAAGCGGGATGCCGATGCCGATCCCGAATCGCCTGAGGTGGCGGTGTCCGAGAAGTCTCCCTCGACGATATCTGGATCGACCCCGGCCGCCTCGGCCGCCATCTGCAGGAACGCGGTGTGAGCACCCTGGCCGACATCGGCTCCGCCGTGGTGGACGATGACGCGGTCGACGTCGTCATCGCCGTGCAGTTCGACTCGGGCCTCGCAACGCTCCGGGAAGCCGAAGGAGAATCCAACGTTCTTGTAGGCGCACGCGAAGCCGCGGCCTGTGCGAATCCGGCTCGGCGCGCTCGGCAGCGACTCGAATACCTTGAACTCGTCCACCTGGCCGGGTCGCGTCCCCCACTCGGCCTCATCGCGACAGTTCGCAATAACATCGTGGATCGTCACGCCGAGCGGATGGGCAACCTGAGTGATCCCGATGTCGTCGTCGTGCAGGCAATTGATCAGCCGCAACTCGACAGGGTCCATATCCAACGCCGCGGCCAGTTTGTTCATCTGTGACTCACCGGCGAAAGCACCTTGGGGACCACCAAAGCCCCGGAACGCACCTCCCGGAACCGAGTTGGTGTAGACGGCATTGCTGTCGATCTTGGCGTTGGGAATCTTGTACGGCCCGCCGACCGTCATGTGGAGGTTGCCGAGTACCTTGTTCGAGGTGTAGTTGTATGCTCCGGCATCCAGGTAGCCCGTGATCTCGACCGCGGTGATCAGACCGGTTGAGGTGGCACCGATCCGAGCGTGTATCCGTCCTCGATGCCGCTTGTGGTGGCCGACGATGCTCTCTTCGCGCGACCACGTTGTTCGGATGGGCCTGGTGTCCCCCTGAGCGGCGAGTCGCATCGCCGCCAGTCCCAGCACGATCTGGATAGACATGTCTTCACGTCCGCCGAAGGCGCCGCCGATGGCGGGGTAGATCACTCGCACCTGGTCGTGCTCTAGATCCAGCGCGTGGGCGATCTGTTCGCGATCCTCGTAGGTCCATTGTCCGGCGACCTTGACGGTGACTCGCCCAGCATCGTCGATATATGCCAGGCCGGCCTCAGGCTGTAGGTAGGCGTGCTCCTGGTGGGGCACGTCGTATCTGTCTTCGACGATTACGTCGGCGGCAGCCCAGCCGGCGTCCATATCTCCTTTGCGGATTCGATACGAGTGGTAGATGTTCGAGTCGCCCTTTTCTGGATGGACGATGGTGTCGCCGCGCAAGGCGTCGTCGAGGTCGCGGACGATGGGGAGATCGTCCCAGCTGACGTCGATGGCCTCGGCTCCACGCTGGGCCGCTTCTGGAGTCTCAGCGACCACGAACGCGATCTGGTCTGCCTCCCACCGGCTCACGTCGGAGGCGACCTCCGTGCGCCCCGTGTCGTTGAGGCCCACCAGCACCGGCTGGTCGAACATCGTCAGACCGTATTCATTCACCGGCACGTCGGCGGCGACAAACACGGCGATGACCTCTGGATCTGCCTCGGCAGCACTTGTGTCCATGGACGTCATCCGGGCGTGCGGTTTGCCCGAGAACACGACCTTGCCGTAGATCGCATCGGCTGCGATCAGGTCGGCCGGGTATTCGGCCGCACCCGTGACCTTGTCGAGAGCGTCAATCCGGTTGCGCGAATCGCCTACGGTCAATTGGCACCCCCTGCCGCGTCCATCACAGCGTCGATGATCTTGTAGTAGCCGGTGCAGCGGCACAGGTTCCCGGATAGGGCTCGCCCGACGTCCTCGCGGGTTATGTCCTCACCGTCTTCGAGGAGCCGGCCGGCCGCCATGAGAACCCCTGGGATACAGAATCCGCACTGCACCGCGGCGTGGTCGATGAAAGCCTGCTGCAGCGGATGAAGATCGTCGTCATTCGGGGCGAAACCCTCAATAGTGATGACCGTGGCTCCGGCGGCAGCGGGGGCCGCTACCAGACATGACATCACGGCGGCGTCATCGAGCCACACGGTGCACGCGCCACACTCGCCCTCTGCGCAACCTTCCTTGGTGCCGGTAAGTCCTTGTTCGCGAAGCCAGTCGAGCAAAGTCGTATCTGGTCGCGACTCGCCCGAGACGGTCACTCCATTGACGCTCATCCCGATCGATTGGCCGGGAACCAGTTGATCAATACCGTGGCCCCCGCTGAGGAGACCCTCGGTCGGGCCGAGCAGGATCGGATCATCCGGCCATTCGCTTTGCCCTTGGCCGGACAGCAAGGCGCGGAGGCCGCGCTCGACACATACTCGCACTCCGGTGTCACGGTAGGAGGCGGTAGCACGCAGGTCGTCGATCGGAGCGACTCCGGCGGCGGCGGCGACTGCCGCGGCCACGATCGTCTCCTCGCTCAGAGCCTGACCCACGAGCGCGGCTTCGGCGGCTGGTGCGGCCACGATCGTTGGCGCGACGCTGCCCAGCGCGATGGAAGCCTTTGTCACGACGCCGTCCAAGGTTGTCAGGATCATCGCGGCATGCACAACCGAGATCGCTTGCGCCCGGCGCAAACCGAGCTTCACGAAGATGCCGGCCGCGGCGCTGCCAAGCGCATCGAAGAAGATGTCCGTCAGCAGTTCATCGGGTTCCATCACGGTGTGGCGCACCCCCGTGTAGAACTCGCGCAATCTGACCTGGCGCACCTCGCGGGTAGATGACAGCTCGAGCGTGGCGTCGAGCGCCCACAGCGCGCTGATCGTGTCGTTGGCCGGGCTCGCCGTGATCAGGTTGCCGCCGATCGTTGCCCGATTGCGCAGCTGGGGCGAGCCGACCTCCCAACATGCCTGTGCCAGTGGTAGCGCGCCGGAGGTGACGATCGCAGAAGCGACAGCTTGGTTGTGAGTTACCAGAGGGCCGATGTGGATGATGCCGTCGTCGATCCGGATCTCATTGAGGCCGGAGATACCGGTGATGTCGATCAGGATGTCGAAGTCCGTTCGGACCCGTCGCTGCATCTCGAGCAGGAGATCCGTGCCCCCCGCCAGAACGCGAGCATTCGTCCCGTGGTCGGCAAGCAGCTCCAAGACATCGGTGAGGCTTGCCGGCCCTTCGTAGCGAGAAGCCCGATGTGCGGCTAGTTGGACCTCGTGTAGCTCCATCAGTCGCCCATCCCCCCTCGTCCGTTGTAGATGACGCCACCGCCCCTCGCGTAGTCCGCCAGAACATCGGCGGCGTGGCTTCGTTGGATGTCTCTCGTGACCGAAATCCCGGCGGCATCGAGGTCCGCCATCCAATCGGTTGGCTTGATTCCTTCGTCGAATCCGACGGCTCTGGCATCCTCGTCGCGAGCACCACACACGAGTGAGGTGACGCCCGACCATGGCACCGCCCCTAGGCACATTGCACACGGTTCCGTTGTGGTGACAAGCTCGGCGCGGGAGGAATTGGCGAGGTCGAAGTGGCCCGTGGCGACCCCGGCCATTGCGATGGCGACGATCTCGGCGTGGGCGATGGCCATAGTTGCCGCTACGACGACATTGACCCCGGCCGCGATGAGGTCCCCAGAGTCCAAATCGAATATGGCGGCTCCAAAGGGACCACCGGTCCCCTCAGCAACATTGCGCTCGGCGAGGGAGATGGCGAATTCCATCCGGTCCGACTGGCCCTCGGCGTGAACGTCGCCAACCACGGACGCGACCCAACCAGGCAGCTCGATCGTGGCGCTGCGAGGGTGACTCACGGTACGCCTATCGCTGTTCCCTGAAGTACGGGATTGCCAAGGCGGCCGGTGCACCGAGCTGGCGAGCTCGTTTGCCGCTGGCCACGACGATCATGGCGACAATCGCCAAAATGAACGGGATCATTGCGAGCAGCGTCGACGGGAT
Source organism: bacterium (assembly GCA_024226255.1). GTDB lineage: Bacteria > Actinomycetota > Acidimicrobiia > Spongiisociales > UBA5794 > JAHEJX01. The sequence continues at coordinate 4,522 of JAAELU010000178.1, forward strand.
GGAATTCCACGGCTCGCCCAGTGTCTGCAGGCGGAGTTCGAGGAACTGTGCGAAGCCGAAGGCGTATGCCACGAAAAGGGCCCGGTACGGTCGCCAGCTCGAGAGAATTACCAGCGCAATGGCGATCCAGCCCGCGGCGCCAATCGGATCGTCCTGCCACGTGGGCACGATTTTGAGGGCGAAGTAGGCGCCGCCCAGACCGGAGAGGGCTCCTCCGACCATCACGTGGATGTAGCGCACTCGGGCGACATTGATGCCGGCAGACTCTGCCGAGGCGGGGTCCTCGCCGACCGAGCGCAGCGACAGTCCCATGCGAGTGTGGAATAGGTAGTAGCTGGTGGCGACCGCCGCCAGAACTCCGACATAGACGAGAATGTCGTGTCCAAAGATGAGCGGACCGACTAGCGGCCACTCGGCGATGCCGCCCTCAAGGATCGGCTGGAACGTGGCCCTCGAAGGTTCCCCGACGAGGGGGTCGGCTCCAGCTTTACCCAGGAAGCTCGCCAAGCCGGTTCCGAACAGGGTCAACGCCAAGCCTGAGACGATCTGGCTCACCCGCAGTGTGATCGAGAGCACGGCATGGATGATCGAGATCAGGGCGCCCGCAATAACCGCGGCGATGACGCCGAGGAACAATCCGAATCCGCCTCCGGTGTTGAACGTGGCCCAGAAGCCCGCCACGGCCCCGACAAGCATGGTGCCTTGGACTCCGAGGTTCAGGATGCCGGCTCGCTCGGTGATGATCTCGCCAAGCGTGGCGAACACCAGCGGCGTGCCCAGACCGATGCCGAATGCGAGTGTGGAGACCCACCACCAATCGTTCATGCCGTGGCCTCCCCGGTCGTTGCGACGGTCGTTTCTTTGTCTGGTCGCCGTACCCGGTTGGCGATGAAGAACTCGCCGGCGACAGCAAAGACGAGGATGGCGCCCTGGAGCATCGTGACCGTTTCGGGCGGGACGCCGATCGACTGCAGCGACGGCCCGGCGTTGTTGAGGGCACCCATCAGAACCGCGACCGGTACGACCGCGATCGGATTGAGCCGCGCCAAGGCCGCCACAATGATGCCCGTGAATCCCAAATTGAGGTCAAGGGATCGAGGGTCGAGGGCGCCGACGGGGCCGGCTACGAACAGGGAACCGGCCAGCCCGGCAAAGGCGCCCGAGAGCAGGAACACGCCGAGAATCTTGCGGGGCACGCCGATGCCGGCGTACCGCGCGGTATTCGCCGAATCGCCCACAACCCTGACCTCGAATCCCCACCGGGACTTCTCGATCATCACCCAGGCGACCACCGCCAGGGCAATCGCCACGAACAGTCCGTAGTCGAGACGGTTGAAGAACTCAGGGATACGCCCGCTGTCGGGGAGCGGTCTGCCCTGGGGGAAGGTGCTCACTGCGGAATCGCGCCAGGGGCTGTTGCTACCGAAGATCAGGTAGTTCATGAAGGCGAGAGCGATGAAGTTCAACATCAACGTCGTAATGATCTCGTTGGTGCCGAGATAGACCCGGGGGATGGCGCTGATGCTGGCCAGGAAGGCTCCGCCGACAGCGCCCGCCAGGATGACCAGCGGCAGAGCAATGATCGCCGGCAGGCCGTCGCCGAGCCAGATGCCGACGCCGGCGGCAAAGATCGCTCCGAACAAGAATTGACCCTCGGCGCCGATGTTCCACACGAGCATCTTGAAGGCGACGGCGGCGGCGACACCCGTGAGGATCAGCGGCGTAGCCGATATCAGTGTCTCGCTGATGCCCCGCGAATCGCCAAAGGCGGCGTCGACCATCTTCGAGTAGACGGTCCACGGGTTCTCTCCGGTGAGAGCCAGGAAAACTGCGCCAAGCACCAGGGCGGCCAGTACCGAAAGCACCGGCACCAGTACAACGAGACGGGCGCTGGCGAGGCCGCGTGGCTCCACAATGAGTCGTCGTGTGGTCATCCCGCCTCGCTCACTGTGCCGCCCATCAGGAGGCCGAGGTTCTCTGCGGTCGCGTCCTCGGCAGGCATCTCGCCCACGATCCGGCCGTCGAACATGACGACGAGCCGGTCGGATAGCGCCAGCAGCTCATCAAGGTCCTCTGAGATCAGCAACACTGCTGTTCCCCGGTCGCGTTCGCTGAGAACGTGATTGCGCACCGCCTCGGTAGCGCCGACATCGAGGCCTCGAGTAGGCGATCGGGCGATCAGCACTTTTGGCTCGAGTGTGACTTCGCGAGCGATCAGAGCCTTCTGGAGATTGCCGCCGGACAGCAACCGGATCGGCAGTCCGGGCCGGACACCACGAATGTCGTAGCGGTCGATGAGGGTTGCCCCCTGCTCCTTGAACGCCGCCGCCTTCAACCACGGTCCGATCGAGAACGGCGGATTACGGAAAGCCTTGAGACCGAGGTTGTCCTCAGTCGTGAGTCCTGGGCCCAGCCCCATCCCGAGCCGACTCTGAGGAACATAGGCGAAGCCCTTCTCGATATGGTCGAGCACGCTTGTGGCTGTCACGTCATCACCGTCGAGCAGCACGGTTCCGGCTGTCGGGGGACGTAGGCCAACCAGTCCGTAGGCCAGTTCGCGCTGGCCGTTGCCGGAGACTCCAGCGACGCCGACGACCTCGCCAGAGCGGACCTCGAAGCTGACGTCGTGGACGGCTTCGTTGCCGCGGTCACCGAGGACGCTCATGTTCTTCACTGCCAGCACTGCGTCGCCATACGAGTCGCGGGCTTCCCGAGTCGGCAGTTCCAGGTCGCGGCCCACCATCATGCGAGCCAGATCCTTCGGCGACGCATCGGCCGTGGCAACCGCTCCAACGCTCTTGCCTGCCCGCAGCACCGTCACTCTGTCCGAAACCGCGATGACCTCGTGGAGTTTGTGGGACACGAAGATGACCGAGCGGCCCTCAGCTGCCATTTGTCGCATCGTCTTGAATAGCTGCTCTGCCTCTTGTGGGGTCAGCACGGCAGTGGGCTCGTCGAGAATCAGCACCCTCGCATCGCGATACAGCAGTTTGAGAATCTCGACACGCTGCTGTTCGCCGACAGAAAGCTGCCAAACGAGAGCGGACGGGTCCACGGGCAGCCCGTAGCGCTCGCCCAGTGCAGCTGCGCGAGCCTCCAGGTCCTTCTGCGAGATACGGACGCCGAGGTCGCCGTGGCCGAGCGCCAGGTTCTCCGCAACGGTGAGGTTCGCGACGAGACGGAAGTGTTGGTAGACCATCCCGATCCCTGCGGCGAACGCATCCTTTGGCGTCTTGAAAGCTTGGGGTTCGCCATCGAAAAGGAACTCGCCAGAGTCCGGCCGGTAGAGCCCGGCGAGGATCGAGCAAAGAGTCGACTTCCCGGCGCCGTTCTCGCCGAGCAAAGTGTGGACTTCGCCCCAAGCCAGATCGAAGTCGACGGAGTCGTTGGCTCTGACCCCGTAGAAGGATTTGCTGACACCGCGCAGCCGAACTGCCAGTCCGTCGCCCGAATGCGGAGATGCCTTCGTCATTGCCATCACACTAACCACAGGTGCCGTCGTGTTGCGAGGCGACTTGCCGCCGGTCAGAAGACTCGAAGCCGGGCCGCAATAAAGAGAGAGGGGCCTCGCTTGTAGCGAGGCCCCTCGGAAAGTTGCTGGTGCGGTTCGATCAGCCGGTTGGGCTGCCGACAACACCCTCCACGAACCAGTTGTGCTCTTCGGTGAAGATGTTTCCCAGCGCGCGGCTTGCGCCGCTCTGGTCGACGATCGGATCACTGAATATCGAGAACGCTCCGCTGATGATCTCCCCCTTGCGGGTTTCGATCAGCGCCTTGGTCTCATCGGAAACCGATGGCCCGAACGGTGCCAGGTCCACCATACCTCCCGCCATATCTCCGTAGAAGGCTTCGGAAGTCCAGGTGCCGTCGATGACCTCTTGGGCCGTCTTGATGTAGAACGGTGCCCAGTCCCAGATCGGCGCTGTCAGCCAGGCCGTCGGGGCGAACTCGGTCATGTCAGTGTTGTAGCCGATCCAGGTTGCTCCGGCGGTTTCGGCGGCTTGCCCAGGAGCAGCTGAGTCCTGGTGCATCGCGATAACGTCCGCTCCCTTGTCGAGCAGTGACTGCGTCGCAGTGCTCTCCTTCGGCGGATCGAACCACGTGGACGTCCACACGACTTCGACCGTGGCAGCCGGGTTCACCTCGCGCGCGCCGAGCGTGAACGCGTTGATTCCACGAATCACTTCCGGAATCGGGAAGGCGGCAACGTAGCCGATTGAGTTCGACTCAGTGGCTGCACCGGCCGCCATGCCGGTCAGATAGCGACCCTCCTCGGCGGCACCGAAGTAGTTGCCCATGTTGGCCGATGTCTTGAAGCCGGTGGCATGCATGAAGACGCTGTCGGGGAAGTTCTCGGCAGCTGCCAGCATCCAATCCATATAGCCAAAGGAAGTTCCGAAGATCAGCTTGTTGCCATCGGAGGCGAGATCCTCGAACACACGTTGGCTGTCCGATCCTTCCGGAATGCTCTCCAGAGTCGTGATCTCGATACCTGCACCGAACTGAGCCTTGAGTGCCTGGGCGCCCTGATCATGGGCCCAGGACCATCCCTTGTCGGCCACGGGGCCTACGTGAACGAACGCAACCTTGAGTACTTCGCCTGGTGCGGCCGTGCTGCCGCCATCACCGCCGCCGGCAGTAGTTGTTGTGTCGTCGTCACCTCCGCATGCGGATGCGACGAGGGCAAATGCCGCCATCAGAACTGCAATTGCCCGCCATCTCTTGAAAGCCATGTCTTCCTCTCTGAATCTATAGGCGCCCGCTGCACCGAATGGGCAGTTGGCGCGGACCTAACTTTAGGCCAGATCGGATGCTGATGAGCCTTCAGAGGCTTTTTGGGTGATCGCCATTTCCTTCTTCTTCGCGATGATCGCCGGTGGTAGCTCGCAGCTGGATCTTCGGCTCGACGTGAGCTCCACCCTCGGCGGCGGGCTCCAAGGTGCGCTGGTGCTCTCAGTGATGTTCGGGCTCGGTCGGGCTGTCTCCCGCGCCGAGCGCCAAGGCGAGGCCGCGTGAGGACAAGAGACAGGATGAGGAGGAGGAAGAGGCCTCACTCCTCAGTCCTCACTCCTCACGGTGCTTAGGTAGTTGTAGATCGTTATCCGGCTCACCGCGAGGAGGTCGGCCACGTCCTCGATCGACTTACGCAGCAGGAAAGCGCCCTTCTCATCGAGCAGTCGCACGGCGGCTTGCTTCTGAGCTCGATCCAGGCCGCTCAGTTTGGCGCCCAGCTCGAGTTCCACTGAAGCGACGAGCCGCTCGAGAGCGTTGTGCATGGGATGGACACGAAAGCCGGCGACGGTTTCGCCCTCCCATTGCAGGGGCACGTCACCTTCAACCATGTCCTTCATCTGGACGATTTCGCCACCAAGGACGTCGGCCACCGGGGCCAGTGCGGCCAGTAGCGGGTGGTCGGAGGCGCTCACTCTGCCAGCACGGTCAGTTGCACTGAGATGCGACTGGCGCCCGCCGCCAGGGAATCGTCCACCACTCTCCGGAGGCCGCTGAGGACTGCACTGGCCTCACCTGTGATCGATGTGCCAAACGGTCCCATATCCGGGTCGAAGCCACACGAGCGTGCTGCCGCGACGGCAGCGACTACATGGGGACCCGGGTGCCCTTCCTCAAAAGGTTGGATCGTGAACTCGGCTCGGCAATGTGCCATGTCCTCTCCATAATCGCGATGGAGTTGTGAGAGAATCATAGGGGCAACACCGGCAATCTTGACAAAATGTAAAACAAGCCGCCATCATTCAAATCACGGCGATGACACCCCAAAACGAACCCTCGCAAGGGAGGCCCGATGACGACGACGGACCGTGTCGGAGTACCGCTGGTGGTGAACGGGAATGCGGTAGAAGTTTCCGACTCGCATCCGAGTTTGTTGGCCGCCCTACGTCAAGAGCTGGGCCTCACCTCCGCCAAAGACGGCTGTGCCCCCTCCGGCCAATGCGGCTGCTGCACCGTGCTCGTTGACGGCAGAGCTCGTGTGAGCTGCCAGACAACCCTCGACAAGGTCGCCGGCAAGACCATTACCACCCTTGAGGGATTCGATCCCGCCGAACGGGACCGGTTGGCCGGCGCATTCGCCGCGGCCGGCGCCCTGCAATGCGGGTTCTGCACCCCTGGCATCCTGGTGCGGGTCAAGGCGCTGCTCGATCAGAAGGGGTCTGACCTCACCCGCGAAACCACCGCCGGCCGCCTCGGCGCTCATCTGTGCCGATGCACGGGCTACACCAAGATCTTCGATGCGGTAGACATGCTTGCCCAGGGGCACATCCCTCCAGTCACCTACCCGGGCGGCATCGGCGGGTCGGGAGCCAAGTACCAGAGCACCGAGCTCGCGCTCGGCGACCGTGGATACATCGACGACATGGATGTTTCCGGAATGCTTCACGGTGCTCTTCGGCTGACCGACCACGCCCGAGCGGACGTCATCCGCATCGACACCGCGGCGGCCAAGGCCGTCCCCGGGGTGGTCGACGTCTTCACTGCGGCGGACGTGCCCGGTGAGCGCCGGGTCGGGATTATCCATACGGACTGGCCGATCTTCATCCCCGTGGGTGGCCGGACTTCGTACTATGGCGACGTGCTGGCCATTGTGGTTGCCGAGGACGTGAACACGGCCCGCAAGGCCGCCGAACTCGTGGACGTCGAGTACAACGTCTTGAAGCCCTTCGTCGATCCGCAGGTTGCCGTCGATTCTGACGAGGACGCCGTGTGGCAGCTCGACGGCAACGTGCTGTCCACCTCGGTCTATGCCCGAGGCGACGTCGACGCTGCGCTGGCTTCGTCGGCGCACACCGTTCGCGAACTGTTCCAGACGCAACGTATCGAACATGCCTTCCTGGAGCCTGAGTCCACCTTGGCCGTCCCGCAGGATGACGGCAGCCTCATGGTCTACTCGGGTGGTCAGGGAGTCTGGGACGACCGCAATCAGATTGCGTCGGTGCTGGGCGTCGATCGCGACCAGGTGACCGTCGAGCTGGTATCCAACGGTGGCGCATTCGGCGGCAAGGAGGACATGTCCAATCAGGGGCAGACCGCCCTTGCGGCCCACCTTCTCGGGCGACCGGTCAAGTGCACCTTGACCCGCGAAGACTCCTTGCGGATGCACCCCAAGCGGCATCCCATCCGCATTGAGATCGAGGCGGGATGCGACGCCGAGGGCAAGCTCACCGCTATGCGCGCTCGCCTGCTGGGTGATTCGGGCCCCTATGCCTCAGTCGGTATGAAGGTCCTGGAACGGGCCGCCGGACATGCCAGCGGGCCCTACGTTGTGTCCAACATCGACGTTGAGGCGATCGCGGCTCGTACCAACAATTCGGTCTGCGGGGCCTTTCGTGGATTTGGAGCCAACCAGGCTCAGTTCGCCATGGAGGGCGTGATGGACCGCCTGGCCGCTCAGGTCGGCATATCCGGATGGGAGATGCGCTCCCGCAACGTTGTGGAACCTGGTGTCGTCTGGGGTCCGGGCCAGATCATGGACGATGGTTGTAAGGGGGCTCGGGAGTGCCTCGACGCCGTTAAGCCCGCCTACGACGCCGCACGAGCCGAGGGCAAAGCGATCGGCGTCGGGCTGGGTCTGAAGAACTCCGGCCTCGGCAACGGATTCCACGAAGTAGCCCGCGCTGTGGTCCGCTTTGAAGAAGACGGCACAGTCGAGGTTCGCCATGGTTGGACCGAGATGGGCCAGGGCGTCCACACTGTTGCCCAGCAGGTCGCCGTCGAGGAGCTCGGCGTCGATCCGGCAAGGATTCGAGTCATCGTCGACACGACCCGTGAACTTGGCGACGGTCAGACCACCGGGTCCAGAGGCACCCTCATGGGAGCCGGATCAGTTGCCGCGGCGTGCAAGGAAGCGATCGCCGGCGGCCGCCGGGTCGGAGTCGACTATGAAGGCAAGTATGAAGTCGACTGGACCAACAAGCTGGAGGACGATGTCGAGAATCCCATCATCCACTCGACATTCGGCTATGCCGCCCAGCTCGTGATTGCCGATCCTGAGTCGGGCTCTATCGAGAAGGTTGTCGCCGCCCATGACGTCGGCCGGGCGATCAACCCGATGCTTTGTGAAGGCCAGATCGAGGGGGCCGTTCATATGGGCCTCGGCTACGCCTTGTCCGAGGACTTCCCGTGCGACGACGAGGGACGCCCCGTGAACATGACGATGCGCAGCCTCGAGATCATCCGTCCCAAGGACATGCCTGATGTCGATGTGATCCTGGTGGAGGCTCCGCAACCCGACTCGCCCTATGGCGTGAAGGGGGTCGGGGAGATCGGCCTCGTGCCGACCGCCGGCGCGGTTGCCGCCGCCCTCCACGAGGTTGACGGGAAGTGGCGCAACCGCCTACCAATGCTCAAGTACGACCCGATTGGGGAGGTCGAATAATGACTGCTGTAACGCCGGGACTGGTCTGTTCCCACCACCACTTGTATTCATCGTTGGCTCGTGGGATGCCTGCTCCACCCAAGGTGGCTACCAACTTTCAGGAGATTCTCGATCAGGTGTGGTGGCGTCTCGATACGGCGCTAGACCTCGAGATGATTCGCTGGTCGGCGATGCTCGGAGCCGTGGAGGCTCTCGAGAATGGCACGACTGCAATTGTCGATCACCATGAATCTCCCAACGCGATCGAGGGCAGCCTCGACGTGATCGCCGAGGCTTGTGCCGAAGTTGGCGTACGCGTGCTCACCACCTACGGGATCACCGATCGCCACGGCGCCGACGGCGCCAAGCGGGGCCTCGAGGAGAACGCTCGTTTCATCCGCGGTGGTGGCCCCGGCCTGGTCGGAGTCCACGCCGCTTTCACCTGTACCGATGAGTCGCTCGAAGCGGCCGCGGGACTGGCCGAGGATCTTGGCGTTGGAGTCCACATCCATGTGTGCGAGGGAATCGGCGACACGGAAGCACCGAAGCGACTCGAAGGGCTGACCCGCGACAACTGGTTGCTGAGCCATTGTGTCCATCTGCCGACGGATCACACGCTCAAGGGGACCATCCTCCACAACCCGATGTCGAACCTGAACAATGGTGTTGGCTACGCCGACCCGGCCCGGTTCAGCAACCCAGTGGCACTGGGTACAGATGGTATCGGCGGCAACGTTCTCGAGTCGTTCCGGCTGGCGTATGTCATGCAACGGTCGGTCGACGTTTCCGTCGGACCAGACCCGGCCTGGAAGTGGCTCGAGACCGGCTGGGACATCGTCCCCGAGGCTCGCAACGATGAGGTCACGTGGTCGTACGATCCAATGGACCCGTGGCACATTGCGTTCACGCCGGGAATCCGGCCTCTCGACATCAAGGTGGACGGCGAGACCGTGCTGGCCGAGGGCAAGACGACGAAGGTCGACGCCGCCGAAGTGCGTGCCAAGGCCGCGGAACAGGCCACAAGACTGCACGCTCGCCTGTAGGCGACCAGAGTTTGTAAGGAAGATTGAGTGTCGAGTACCTAGTGCTCGGCGCTCGGTTCTGGCAGTGAAGGAGTCAAAATGTCCGACCGTTTCCATCCGATTTCGATGGAGCAGCTCACCGATTGGGTGTTCACCGAGTTGGAGGAGAAGGACTCGCTCTTCAATGTGCCGGCTTCGGCATTCTTCGTGCCGAGTCCGGACCACCGATTCCGCATCGAGAAGTACGGCGTTGCCCTGGACACTCCGTTCGGCGTAGCCGCCGGTCCAGCCACGCAAATGGCTCAGAACATCATCGTTTCGTGGCTGGTCGGCGCTCGGCTCATCGAGTTGAAGACGATCCAAACGCTTGACGAACTCGAGGTCAACAAGCCCTGCATCGACGTCGAGGATGAGGGCTACAACGTCGAGTGGTCCCAGGAGCTCAAGGTATTCGAGTCGTTCGATGAGTACCTGCGGGCGTGGGTTCTGATCCATGCACTGCATCACAAGTTCGGGTGGCACGGAGATCGTCCCGGGATGGTTTTCAACATGAGCGTTGGGTACAACCTCGAAGGCATGCTCAAGCCCAACGTCCAGTGGTACTTCGATACGATGGCGGATGCCTCGCAATACCTCCCCGCCTACATCGACATTGTGGCCGAGCGCTATCCGGCAGTACGCGAGATCGACATCCCAGCCCAGCTGTCGGACACAATCACGCTCTCAACGATGCACGGTTGCCCGCCGGACGAGATCGAGAAGATCTCGCTGTACCTGCTCGAAGAGCGCGGTCTACACACCTCAGTGAAGTGCAACCCAACGCTTCTTGGCGCCGACCGCGTCCGGGGGATTGTCAACAAGTCGCTCGAGTTTGACGATGTGCCTGTGCCCGACGAGGCCTTCGGCCACGACCTCAAGTACGTCGATGCCGTACCTATGTTCCACAACCTGCGCCGGGTCGCTACGGACAAGGGCCTCACGTTTGGCCTCAAGCTGTCCAACACGCTCGAGGTGAACAACTGGCGGACCACCTTCGATCAAGACGAGATGATGTACCTTTCGGGTCGTCCGCTCCACTCGGTCACAACCAACCTGGCGTCCAAGATCTCGGAAGAGTTCCGCGGCGATCTCATGTTGTCATTCGCCGGCGGCGCAGATTGTTTCAATGTCGCCGACCTGTTGCGGTCGGGCATGCGCACGATCACGGTGTGTTCCGACTTGCTCAAGTCCGGCGGCTACCTGCGAATGCTGCAGTACATGGAGAATGTCGATACCGCTTTTGACGCGGTGGGGGCGCTCGATACGACGGACTTCATCTGCAAGTCGGCGATCGGCCATGAAGAGTTCGCCGAGTTCATTCCGCTGTTCCGATACACCGCGTTCATCGACAGCGGCCTCGACCTGAGCGGCGACCATCTTGCCGATCTCGAAGCGACGCTGGCGGCTGCCAAGCCTTCCGATCGAATCGTCGACGTTGTTCGTGCCTGGGCGCTCGACAACGGCTTCGGCGATGAGCGCGCCGGCGCCGCCGTCGATCTCACGGTCAAGGTCCTTTCCAGGGTGAACCTCCGCCAGTACGCGGCGGCCTCGCGTCACGAGTGGCGCTACCGCAAACACTCGTTCCGGATGGACCGCTCCAAGACGCCCCGCAAACTGGAGTACTTCGACTGCATCGAGGCGCCATGTACCGACGAGTGCCCGGTTGACCAGAAGGTGCCGCAGTACATGAAGGCGGTCCGAGACGGGAACTTCCTGAAGGCAGTGAAGCTCACACGTCAGGACAACCCGTTGCCGTCGATTCTCGGACGCGTCTGCGACCACCTCTGTGAGAACACCTGCATCCGAACCCATTTCGATCAGCCGCTGGCGATTCGCCAAATCAAGCGGTTCATCATGGAGCATGAGGAAACGCCGGTCACCTTTGTCCGCAATCCAGACACGAAGACGAAGGTCGCGATAGTCGGCGCAGGCCCGGCCGGGATCGCGGCGGCACAGGCGTTGGGCCACGCCGGGTTCGGGGTGACCATCTACGAGGCCCATGCTTATGCCGGGGGCATGGTGGGCGGGGCGATTCCCTCCTATAGGTTGCCCCAGGAGCAGATCGACCAGGACATGGCGATCCTCGATGAGGTCGGAGTGGAAGTTCGGTACAACCAGACGGCCGGCATCGACTTCACGATCGAGGATCTGAAGAACGATGGGTGCGTGGCGGTATTCGTCGCTGTCGGTGCCCAACTTGCCAAGAAGTTGAACCTCCTCGGCGAAGATGCCGACGGCATGCTCGACGGGGTCACGTTCCTGCGGAGCGTCCGCGAAGAAGATCCGGTACCGATCGGCGCCCGGGTAGGTGTCATCGGAGCGGGCGATACTGCCATGGACTGCGTGCGCTCTGCGCGGCGGGTTGGTGCCGACGAGGTGCATCTGATCTATCGGCGTACCGTTGACCAAATGCCGGCGGATCCCGAAGAAATCCATGCCTGCATCGAAGAGGGAATCAAGATCTCCGAACTGTCCAATCCGGCGGCGTTGCGCATCGAAGACGGCAAGCTCGCCGGCCTTGTGTGTACCAAGACCGAGTACCGGGGGGAGCGAGATTCCTCCGGCCGCAAGATCCCGTTTGACGTTGACGACTCGGAGTTCGAGATCGAGCTCGACACCCTGATCCTGGCAATCAGCCAGCACTCGGTTCTGGACTTCTTCGGCGACAACGCGCCGGAGCTCACCAACCGTGGCTACATCGAGGTTGATCCGGAGACATTCGAGTCCTCGATTCCGGGTGTCTATGCCGGTGGCGACGTGGCCGCGGATGGACCGTCGTCGATCGTCAAGGCAGCCGCTGATGGCAAGCGGGTGGCGGACGCTATCGCGGCCAAATACGGCTCAGAACGCGTCTTGCCGATCGCAGAGGAGCGGCCGGTTGATCTCAATGAGATGGTCGTGCGCCGTTCCCGCCGCGAGTACCGGGTGCCGATCAGCTTCACCGCCCTCGATGCTCGTGACGGATTCGACGAGACAGTTGTGTCGTACACGCCGGAGGAGGCGATGAAGGAAGCAAGGCGCTGTCTCTCTTGCCACGAGATCTGCAGCCTGTGTGTTGGGGTTTGTCCCAACATGGCCCTGATGACGTACGGGATGGACGCAGTACACGCCGAACTGCCGTCGTTGACCGTGCGCGACGGCGCCATGGTGGCCGGCGACCCGACCCAGTTCGTCGCCGACCAGCAATTCCAGATTGCGGTGCTGACCGACTTCTGCAACGAGTGCGGCAACTGCGTCACGGCGTGCCCGACATCGGGAGAGCCGTACCGAGACAAGCCTCGGCTGTATCTGAACCGGGCTGATTTCGAGGCCGAGAAGACCAACGCGTTCATGATGTTCGGCGACTCGACGATCGAGGCGAGAATCGATGGCCAGACCCACCGGATCGAGGTGAACGGCCACATCGAGTACACCGCGCCCGCGTTCACTGCGAGGCTCGATGCATCCACGCTCGAGCTCCTCGAGGCGACGCCAACGGCAGCGTCTGAGGGCGAGGTTCTCTCCTTGGAGCCGGCTGCGATCATGCACACCCTGCTCCGAGGAGTGAGTACATCAATGCCCCACGTTCCGGTGATCGTCGAGGACGGGACGTTTGTGACCCATCCGGGGTATGAGGAGTAAGCCAAGACAGATGTCAGATGTCAGATGTGAGATGTGAGAGGCAGCGTTGGGTCGAGCCGCATGATCTCTCGGCATCTGTGACAATCTGATGCGACAAGCGTAAGGATGGGAGACCTTGAACGCAGCGACTGAACCGGCGCCGTTGACGCCCATGGGGTTGGACGTTTTGTTGGGGCGGGTGAGCCATGAGTTCACCACCCGGCAGCGCATCTTCGACCTGCCGACTGCTCGATTTTGGAAAGCGTCAGAATCAGTCGACCTGAGCATGGACTTCATGGGAAGACCGGCCGCCACGCCTGTGGGGCCGGCGGCGGGTCCGCACAGCCAAATGGCACAAAACATCGTGCTCGGTTGGTTGGCTGGTGCCCGTGTCTTCGAGCTGAAGACGGTTCAGGTCATCGACGATCTCGATATTGGGCGACCGTGCATCGACATGCAGACGGTCGGCTTCAACACCGAATGGAGCCAGGAGCTCTTGGTGAACCAGTCGCTCGAGGAGTACGTCAAGGCGTGGATGATGATCGAGATCCTGCGCCAATGGGAGCCACTCCACGAATACATCGGCACCGATTCCGGGCCCTACATATTCGACATGTCGGTCGGTTACGACTTGGCAGGGATCCAGACTGAGAAGGTGGCCGGGTTCATCGATTCGATGTTGGA
>JAAELU010000179.1 GCA_024226255.1 bacterium
GCGCGGACGTGACTGGCGAAGTCGAAGGCGGAGTCGAGCGCTGATCGGAATGCCAGGCCGTTCATTGTCGCCAACAAGACCTCGGCCTGTTCCGTGGCGTCGCTCGTCGATAGGCTTGATTGGGCGCGCCTCATGGCGTCGCCGAATCGTTCCACCCGTTGCTCGTGGTGGCGCAGGATGCGGTGGTGGAGTTCGCCGTTGTTGATGGCTCCGGACACGGCGATTTGCACGTAGATTCGTGCCGCGGTGGCTTCCTTGGTCACGAACGCGATGTAGGCCTCGACGAGATCGTCGAGTGTTTCCGTACCGAGATGAGCCGGATCGGGGTCGACGGCGGCAATGGCCTCACCTACAACACGCAGCACGACCGACTCTTTCGAATCGAACAGGTTGTAGAAGCTGCCGACCCGCACGCCGGCCCTTTCGGTGATGGCCTTCAACGTTGCCCCATCGAGCCCCACCTCGCCGAGTAGCTCACGGGTGGCGTCGAGGATGCGCGCTTCGGTTCTGATCCCGGCTTGATAACGGGCCATTGGACTCTCTCCCAAGTATCCAGGAGAAGACAGTAGCAAGATCGATTCACAAATTTGAACGTTGACTCAAATTAGAGTGTACAATCAAATTTCAGAATGTAGTTAGAGGCCTTTCCTGCCGATAGCCACTTGGCGGGATTCCAAGCGAGAAGAGAGCCAGATGAGCCACTACAAAAGCAATCTTCGTGACATCGAATTCAATCTCTTTGAGGTGAGCCAACTCGAAGCGGTGTTGGGCAGTGAGCCCTTTGGAGATTTCGATCGCGACACTGTCATGGACATCCTTACTGAGGTCGACCGACTCGCCAAGAACGAGTGGTCCGAGAGTTATGTCGAAGCCGATCGGGTACCTCTCGAGCTCATAAACGGCAGCGTCGTGCTCCACGACTCCATGAAGCGCGGTCTGGACGCCTACTACGACGCCGGCTGGGAAAAGGTCTCCGTTCCAAAGGAGTTCGGTGGTTTTGGGGCCCCGTCACAAGTCCGTTGGGCGATGCAGGAACTCCTCGTAGGGGCTAACCCGGCCCTCTATTTCTACGTCTCCGGAGGCCTCATGGCCGTAGTCCTCGACATGGTCGGGACGCCGGAGCAGGTTGAGAAGTGGGGCATCCCGATGATGGAGCGTCGCTGGGGCGGCACAATGGTTCTGACCGAGCCGGCGGCCGGTTCCGACGTTGGCGCCGGCACCACCAAGGCCGTCCATATCGAAGGCGACACCTATCACCTCGAGGGTGTCAAGCGGTTCATTACCTCGGGCGAGTTCGACCACGCCGAGAATATCGTGCACCTCGTGCTGGCGCGCCGTGAAGGCGCCGAACCAGGCACGCCGGGCCTTTCGATGTTCATCGTGCCCAAATTCCACGTCAACGACGACGGGACGATCGGTGAACGCAACGGCATCGTTGCCACCAACATCGAGAAGAAGATGGGTATCAAGGGTTCCACAACTGCCGAGCTGACAATGGGCACAGATGAGCCCTGCGTCGGGTACCTGGTCGGCGGAGTTCACAAGGGCATCAAGCAGATGTTCAAGGTGATCGAGGACGCCCGAATGCTCATCGGCGCCAAGTCGGCTGCGGCCCTCTCGACGGGCTACCTCAACGCCCTCGAGTACGCCAAAGTGCGAGTGCAGAGCGCCGATCTGTCGGAGATGTTGGATAAGACAGCGCCTCGAGTCGAGATCATCAACCATCCAGACGTGCGCCGCATGTTGATGACGCAGAAGGCCCATGCCGAGGGCATGCGAGCGATGGTCCACTACGTGGCATCGCTGATCGACAAGGCTCAGTTGCACCCGGAGGAGCCGTTCTGGGACAAGGCCGGCGACCTGATGCTTCCGCTGCTCAAGGGCTACTCCTCTGAGAAGGCGTACGCCCTGTTGGCACAATCACTGCAGGTATTCGGTGGTTCGGGTTTCACCCAGGACTACCCAATCGAGCAATACATCCGCGACGCCAAGATCGACAGCGTCTACGAGGGGACGACGGGTATTCAGGCACTCGACCTCTTCTTCCGCAAGATCGCACGCGATCAGGGCGCCACCATGAGTCAGCTGTCCGAGCAGATCCTCGAGATGGTCAAGGGTGGACCCGAGGATCTGGCCCCCGAGCGTCGACTGCTCGGCGCCGCGATGGAGGACACCCAAGCCCACATCGGCGTGATGGTCGGCCACTTGATGGCATCCATGGGTGGCGATAAGCCGGCGATCTACAAGACGGGCTTGCACGCCAACACGCTGCTCGAGAGCTTGGCCGAGGTCGTGATGGCGTGGCTGCTTCTCGGGCACGCCGAGGTGGCGCTTGCCGCCAAGGGAACTGCTGAGGGCGACGATGTCGCCTACTACGAAGGCAAGATCGCCTCGGCCCGTTTCTTTGCCCAGCACGCACTACCAAAGGCCAAGTTGCGCCGCGAAGCCGCCGAGCAAGAGGATGGCTGGCTCATGGAAATGAGCGACGAGGCGTTCTAGGGCACGCGGTTGCGGGTTGGTTTGGGTGCTTGGTCGCGGATCCGATTGAGCTCTCGTATTACGTATTACGTATTACGTACCGGTTA
>JAAELU010000180.1 GCA_024226255.1 bacterium
GCTCGACCAACTCTGTTGCGATGGCCGCTTCACCAGATTTATCACCGCTGGTCCCTCAGTTGTCCTCGACATGGGTCGTTCCACCCGACTCGCCACCAATACACAGCGTCGGGCGCTCGCCATCCGTGACCGACACTGTCGATTCCCCTCCTGCAACCGCAAACCACAATGGTGTGACGCACATCACATCGACGGATGGGTCGAATCGCTCGGCAGGACCGACATCGACAACCTCATCCTGCTGTGCAGGAGACACCACACGCTGGTTCACAAGAGCCGCTGGACGATCACGAGAACGGTCGACGGCGCGTTCGAGTTCAATCACCCGGCCCGGGGGCCGTAGCAATCGCCCTCTGCGACGATCTCGACCGCCCCCGGATTGGCCCAACCCGCACTCCTGACTTGCCGTGGTTCCGAATAGGAATCGCCTGTAGTGCCTCCCACTAATCTTCGGCGGATGAAAGACCCAGCAAGTGGAAGCGTCGCTATTGCGGTCCTTCTCTTGTCGGTATCGGCGTGTTCGGTCGATCAGCCTGCGCCGACGACCACTACTCGTTCTCCCCCGGTGACATCAACACCGGAAGCAACCACCTCCACAACCTCGACCACCGTGGTTCCAACGACGACCGCGCCTCCTGCGGGATTGGCGCTGCTCAAGGCAATCTCAGCGGGTCTTGACCACACGCTGTCGGGTTCGTTCTCCTACCGCTTCGAGTTCGAACGCCGGGCGACGGCACATAGCGCCAATGCCGTGGACGGAATACGCGACGCCGAAGGGGGGCACATCCTCGAGGTCTGGGGCGGAGGGTCGCTCGCGGGAACGTACGTCGGTGATGGCTACCAGGCTCTCGGCGTCCCGAACCAGCTGGAATGGTCGGGCTTCAAATCGGATGTTGAATGGGCATGGCTTGAAATACCCGTCGAACTCGATGGCGTGTTCTTCGTCGACCATCCCGGCCCCCTGGACAATCCGGTGTTTCGCTTCGACGCTGCCCTGCGTGAGGTGGTCGACTCGACAGAATCTGCAATCGCGACTCGAACTGCCAGTTTCCCGACTCTCGATGGCCTGGTCTTGGTGGACCAATACGAGTTGACAGTTCCGGCTTCGGTTCTTGCCGAGTTCCTCGGTGACGGTTCCGTGAGCGGATGGCTGGAGCGGCAAGCGCCTCTACCCGATATTGAGGTGACCGTGATCTTTGGACTGGACGGAGAGGGTCGGTTCCGGCAGTTCAGCCTCGATTCGAGAGCGCTCGGCGACCATGTTCACGAATACCTGGATACGAGAGCCCCCAACGGGTACATCCCCTCTGCAGAATTCGAGATCGAGATTCTCAGCCTCGACACAGGAGCCGGCTACGCCAACAACCTCACGCTCCCCACCGACCCGGAAGCGATCGATGCCGACGAGTACCTCACTGCTTACGACCGGCCGCCTCCGGGTTCATGTGTGACTCACTACGAGGACTTGTCGCTTCCGGTGCTGGCCGGCCCCTACGAGTGCATCTACGCCCAATCGTCGATGTCGCTCGGCCCGATCAATGCTGACTCACTCGGTGAGAGCTACCCCGGCTACAACGATCTGTACTCCTTCGCCCGCCAAGGTTGCGAGCAGCATGCAGAGGACTTGGTCGGAGCCGATTGGCTGCAGGACAACAGCATGTCCGTTGGCTTCTCAGTGCCGGGGCCGGTGGCGTGGGAGTTGGGTGACCGGCACATCATGTGCGGTGTGAATGGCCCCTGGTAGTGATCGTCAGCCGAGGCTTTAGGCCGCAAGGGTGCGACTACGGAATACCTAGCAACCTCATCCTGCTGTGCAGACGCCACCACACGCTCATCCACAACAGTGAATGGGGCATCACTCGAACCGCCGATGGGGAGTTCGAATTCACGAATCCCGCCCGAGGACCGTAGGCATTCCCGCGGCGACCGCGAACCCGACCGCCGCTACAGAACCGCCACTGCGATGAGAAAGACTGTCACAACTGTCCCACCGAGCGCCCAAAGCAACGCGGCTTTCCGCCGCTTGGACAGGAAGAGCTGCAACCCGAGCCCGGTAACCGCGATCACCACCAGGAACACACCTGAGACGTCGATTAGCCAGACCCACGACGAACCGGTGTCGCGCCCCTTGTGGAGTTCGTTCATGACACCGATCCAGCCCTGCTGCTCGACGTTGAGACGGTATTCGCCTGTCTCGAGGTCGAAGAAGACGTCGGCCGTATATCCCGGTTCGCGGTAGTTGAGATAGCCGTCCCCGATATCGGTCCCGAAGTCGGTGACGTCGCCGTCGACACCGTGGGCGCTGCGCACGTATTCGCTGACGGTGAGGAACTGTACTGATCCGTCCACGTCTAGCCAGCCATCCGGAAGAGTCCCTGAGAACGACTCCGCCGCCGGATCGAACCCGAACGTCCACTCAGGGTGGTTCAGGGTGACCCCGGTGAGGCCAAAGAACAGCACCACCAGCAACGCCAGC
>JAAELU010000181.1 GCA_024226255.1 bacterium
AGCGCTGGGCGAAGGCCTCGAGATTCTCGCGGTCTTCCTCACGGCCGTAGCAGGCTTTCAGCACCGGCTGATGCTCGCGGTCGAAGAAGTGGCCGACCTGTGCGTAGGCGTTGGAGTGTGTCCGGCCCATGAATCCACAGCCGAGCATGCCGATGCGAAGGGAGGTTGCCATTAGGGTGTCTTTCCGTGATTGAAAGGGTGTCTGACCTGTGGTGTACGAGAGGTCATGGAATGAACTTCACTTCCACGCTACCGAACGGCGGGGCATCGACCCGGACGCGGCAGCTCTTGTCGACGGGAATCAAGCTCGGGATCGACCCAGTCAGAATAATCTGGCCGGCGCCGAGCCGGTCGCCACGATCCCGCACGATCTCCGTCAGCCACTGGAGCGAGGAATGGATCGTCTGGATCAGCGCGGTGCCCTCGCACTTGTCGAGCAATCGATCATCGGCGAAGATCGCCAGCGACGGATCTCTACAGGCGTCCTTGCGGCTGACGCCACTGCCCGCGACAAATCCAGCGTGGATCGCGTTATTGGCGATTAGCTCTCCAGCCGAGGGCTGCTCACCCCGCATCACGTGATTGTGCAACTCGATCACGGGGAGCACACTCGCCACACACGGGGGCACTTCACTCCCGGAAAAATCACTCTCCGTCGGCTCGCGCGACAGCTCCACCGCCAACTCGCCCTCGATTGCGGGGTTGGCAAAGCCTCCCAGCGACAGCACGGCGCCCGACGCGTGTTGTTCGGTGTCATACAGCCTGCCGGTAACACAATGATTGATTCCAAGTTGTGCGCGGATTCTCGGGGACGTGCAACCGACCTTGTAACCGATAATCCGTTCCCCCCGGTCACAACGCAGTTGCGCCACAGCCGATTGAAGTTCATACCCCTGCGCCAC
>JAAELU010000182.1 GCA_024226255.1 bacterium
AAACCGGGAGTTCATGAGGACGCAACGTTCGCCTTGTCTACTACCTCCGCTTCCCCCCTCCCCCTCGTTCCTCGGGTACTCCCCCCAACTGTGACCCGTCCAGAGCGACGTGTCACGGGGGGAGAGACGATGCGTTTGCTCCGCCGGTGCCCGCCGCTTTGGGTGGGCAACACCTGAAGGGAGCTCGTGAAGCGAACCCGGACGAGGGAGAGACACACGATGCGTTTCCCCCCGCCGCTCTCCGTTTTGCTCGACGGGCTCGGGTTGACGGGCGACGACGCACCATTCGATCGCACAGTTGCCACCGGCGTCAACGTGCAGCGCACAGTCCGCGCCGCGCCGTGCGGCCTCTCCACGACAAACGTAGTCCCTACCGCCACCACCTGTCCGCTGGTCTTCTACGTACCAGCGCGCAATCAGCTCGCCGTTACGGCTATCTGTTGCATGAAGGCTTCGAGGGTGGCGATGTCGAGCTCGCCGGAGGAGCGGGAGGCGACAGTGCCGTCCGCGTTGAGGAACACCCAGTAGGGGAATCCGCCACCGCCGTACGCAGAGTGAGCCGTGTTGTCCGTGCTGTCCTTGAGTACGTCTGCTTCCCAGCCGGCGTTGCTCAGCCATTCTGATGGCGGGTAGTTGCCGCGTGCCGAGTTGATGGACGTTGACACGCTGAGAATCTCCACGCCGTCTACGCCGCCCCCTGCGTCCAGCCACTGTTGAACGCGGGGCACCTCAACCTGGCAGTGGGCGCACCAATGAGCGAGGAATACGATCGCTGTTGGGGAGCCTGTTGGTCCGACGGAGATTGTCTCGCCGTCGATCGATTCACCCGTCAACGTTGGTGCGGGCAACCCCACTGCGGGGTCTCCCTGGGGGGAGCTGAAGAGCGGAAGGAAGTCGCCTTGGACAGTCGGCTCGCCGGTTTCGCTTCCGGGGCCGACATCTCCGGTGAGGACAACGGCTGCGACGAGGAGCAGGGCAATCACGCCGAACGCAATACCGACAATGGGAATGTTGCGCCTTGGCTTCGGTGCCTCCACAACACGACGCGTCGTCTTGCCGTCGCCGTTTGCCTTACTCGCCTTGGCAGCGGTTTGAGTTGGCTTCTTGGCGGGCATCTTTCGCTTCGGTGCGCTCGGCCGTCCACTCATGTTTCAGTCACTCCACGTATTCGGATTCGGACATTCTGCCGAGGTTCGTGCGCAAAGCAAACAACAGCGTCAGAATCAGGGCGAAAGAGCTTCCAGCCATGTAGGGAATCGACAGGAAGTTCCACTGCCAGATATAGGCGGCGCTGCACGGAGCCGTCGGGTCACAGGCACCTGAATCCAGTGACGGAAAGTGCTGGATGATGTAGTGATAGATCGATATCAATCCACCCATTCCGGTCAACGTGGCGGCCGTTGGAATCACCTCAGCGTCACGGCGTCGAGCGGCGATTCCCAGAACGATGACGAGTGGATACATGAAGATTCGTTGAAACCAGCACAGGCGGCATGGAATCAGGTGCACGATCTCGGAGAGGTACAAGCTGCCGAGTGTCGCCACCAGAGCGACCACGAAGCCAAATAGCAGCTCGCGGCCTGCGAGCGAGTCGTGGATGCGTTCGCGCAGATCGGCGGCGCCGGCGCTGGATCGAGCGGCGACAGAGATGATGAGGTATCCGATGACCGCCACGTTGGCGGCCAAGGCAAGCAGCGAGAAGAACAGCCGCATCTGATCGAAACTCACGTCGGTCTCCTCGGGACGATGTCCTGATAGTTTGGGGCCATGGATGAGCCCAGTACCGGCGTGATGTTGCCAAATACTGCGACCATTGTCGAAGTTGGTCCCCGCGACGGTCTCCAGAACGAGGATGACGTGCTCGCCACCGAAGCGAAGGTGGAGCTGATCCACCGTTTGGTCGCGGCTGGTGTCCGCCGAGTCGAAACCACCTCGTTCGTTCACCCGGGCCTGGTTCCGCAGATGGCTGACGCCGAGGCGGTGATGTCCGCGCTCGGCCCGAGCGACGATGGCGTCTCATATATCGGCCTCGTGCTCAACCGGCGCGGCTTGGACCGGGCGCTGGGGACTCCCATTGACGAGGTGAACTTCTCCGTGGCTGCCTCCGACGGTTTCAGTGCTTCAAACCAAGGCACCCCGGTAGAGGCTGCCATGTCGGCCATCGAAGCGATGATTCCGGAGGCGAAAGCTGCCGGCAAGCGCACAACTGTCACAATATCCGTGGTGTGGGGCTGCCCTTTCGACGGGGAGGTCCCCATCGAGGCAGTCGCCCGGCTGGTCGAGAGATCCGTTGCGGCCGGTGTTGACGAAATCGCTCTCGGCGACACGATCGGCGTGGCGGTCCCCGCCGCCGTGACGCAGCGTCTCGGTGCTGTGCGACCCGTTGTCGGCGAGATCCCGCTGCGGGTGCACTTTCATGACACTCGCAACACCGCCATAGCCAACGTCTACGCGGCGCTGACGGTGGGAGTTTCGACGATCGACGCGTCGGTGGGCGGAGCTGGGGGATGTCCTTTTGCTCCGAACGCCACCGGCAACGTGCCAACCGAGGACGTTCTCTACATGCTCGATCGGTCCGGTATTGCTACGGGCCTCGACATGCAGGCCGTGGCTGATATCGGCCGTTGGCTCGGCGGCCACCTGTCGCGCCAGTTACCTGCGGCGATCGGCAAGGCCGGAGGCTTCCCCGGTTAGCGGCTAGCTGATGGCGGTTCCTGCCGCCCAGTCATGGTGGAGCGACATATACGTGCCGCCGGCTGTGATCAGGTCGGCATGAGCTCCCCGCTCGACCAGCAGCCCGTCGTCGAACACGAGAACCTCGTCGGCGGCTTCCGCCGTGGACAAACGGTGGGCGATCGTGATCGAGGTCCGACCAGCGATCACGGCCTCCATTGCCGTGCGGAGCCGCACCTCGAGCGCCGGGTCCACCGCAGACGTTGCCTCATCGAGAACGAGCAAGTCAGGGCCGGCAATCCACGCCCGTACCAGCGCGACGAGTTGGCGTTCACCCGCCGAGAGCTGGCTGCCGCGTTCTCCGACCTCGGTGTCGAGTCGGTTGGGCAGCCCGTCGAGCCAGTCGGCAAGGCCCAGCTCCGTGAATGCGGCGAGGACCTCGACATCGGTGGCATCAGGGCGTCCGTAGCGCACGTTGCCGGCGATGCTGGTGTCGAATAGGAACCCTTCCTGAGGGACGAACACCACGCGGTTGCGCAGGTTCTCGAACCCGATCCGGTTG
Source organism: bacterium (assembly GCA_024226255.1). Taxonomy (GTDB): domain Bacteria; phylum Actinomycetota; class Acidimicrobiia; order Spongiisociales; family UBA5794; genus JAHEJX01. The sequence goes on from JAAELU010000182.1 coordinate 3,236, forward strand.
AGCGGTTCTCCCCCAATAGCGATCGAGCCTGCAACAGGATCGAGCAATCGGGTGAGCAGTTTGGAGAACGTGGATTTGCCGGATCCGGTCTTGCCGACGACAGCAACTCGGCTGCCCGCAGCGATCTCCAGGGTGAGGTCCCTGATTACCGCAACATCACTTCCCGGATACCGGTAGTCGACGGCGATCATCTCGATACCCAATGCCCCTGCGGGCAACCGGCCCCCGTTGTCGCCCGGATCCGCGATGTCGGCCGGGGTGTCGAGGACACTGAGGACGCGGCGGATCCCGGCTGCTGCCGATTGGGCCTGGTTGAGCGTCTCCACGAGCGTCTGCATTGGCTCTACCAGCAGGTTCGTCAGGAACAGGAACGCAATAAGGGTTCCCGCGGTCATACCGTCACCCAGGGGGCTGGCAACGCCCAGGCCCACGATCCCGGCAGTTATCAACCCGGCGAAGAGTTCGGCGCTCGAGAAGAGGGCTGAGCCGAGGGAGAAGGCCCGCACCTCCATGCTGAACTGCGTTTCGAGCGCGTTGTGAACACGGCCCATGGTCACGTCCTCCGCGCCATAGGCACGGATGGTCGGCAGTCCTGAGATCGCCTCACTCATGGTGCCCAACGTGATACCGACTCGATCGCGAACCCGATCGTGGGCCCGGCGCAGGATGGACTGAAACCACAGCAGGAGAGCGGCGTAGATGATGGCTGTGATAACGACGAACACTGCCAATTGCCAGCGATAGATTGCCATGGCCGCCACTGCCAAGACCGACTGCGCGGCGCCAACCAGCATTCCAACACCACCCCAGTCCATGAACTCCTGGACTGCCGTGATGTCGGAAGTGACCCGGGACACGAGCGCGCCACGCCGCTCACTCTGTACATGGAGCATGGACAACTGGTGAATGTGAGCAAACGCCTTGACTCGGAGATCGCTCAACCCCGCCGCAGACCGCACGGCCAGTCGAATCAGCGCCAGCCGTCGAACCACCATGGCGCCGGCCATCGCCCCTACGGCCAGTGCTCCCTTCTCGACAACGTTGCCGATGTCTACTTCGCCGCCACCGAGCAGTTCGGTATCGAAGAGAATCTGAATGATGATGGGCACGATTAGGGCGATGGCGGTGCCAACTCCAGCCAGAGCCACCGTTCCCCAAAGGCCACGCCGCAGGTCGGGAGCCACCTTGAGGACCCTGCGCAGGGCCGCCGCGGTGCCGATCTCGGCGTCATTGAATCCTGGGGTCGTCGGATCGCTCATGACACCGTCTCCGGTGTGTTCCCGTTCTGCTCGTCGTACGCTTCCAAGATTTCGGCATATCCGGTAATCGCGAGAAGCTTGGAGTGTGAGCCGCGACCCAAGATGCGGCCGTCTTCGAGATAGATGATCTCGTCTGCCAGGAGGATCGATGAGCGGCGGTAGGCGACGATGACGATGGTGGACGGCAGTTCGGCCCGCTTCAACGATTCCAGGATCTCTGCCTCCACAGAAGCATCCACCGACGAGGTTGCATCGTCGAGGATGAGAAGCCGCGGTGTCCGCACGAGAGCCCTAGCCAACGCGACGCGTTGACGCTGGCCGCCCGAAAGAGTCGTTCCGCGTTCGCCCAGCATCGTGTCGTAGCGGTAGGGGAGCGTCTCGATGAACTCGACAGCGCCGCCCAGCTCCGCTGCCAGCGCAACGGCGGCGTCATCGGGCTGATCGCCGATAGCGATATTGGCTCGGACGGTGTCATCGAATAAGAACGTTTCTTGGGGCACAAACGCGACCTCGCCGGGAAGTGCCGACCGGGCGAAGTCTCGGAGATCCCGATCATCAAGCCGGATGACTCCGCTGGTGGGGTCCCACAAGCGAGCCAGCAGAGTCGCCAAAGTCGACTTCCCCGAGCCCGTGGGCCCGACGATGGCAACGGTCGTGCCGGGAGGGATCGGTACCTCGAGGTCCTGCAATATGACCTGGTCACCGTATGAAAAGCCGATCGGAGAAGTGTCGATGCCGGCGCCGGTGCCGGCCTCACGGGAATTCAGATTGCCGTACTCGACGAGGTCGTCCGATTCGTGGACTGCCCGGACTCGAGTCCACGACGCAGTGGAGTGGGCCATGTCCCACAGCATGAACCCGACAACCCGAATCGGAATCGATAACAGGCTGAAGAGGTAGGCAATTGTCACCAAGTCGCCGCCCGTGATTGCGCCGTTCTGGAGCCGCGTGGCGCCCACGACGAGCAACAGCACGGTGACGGCCGACAACATCCCTTCGACAAAGACCCGGTAACCGGCCCACACGGTGCCAATCCGGCTGATGTGGTCGCGCAACGACTCTGAAGCGACTCGAAGCCGGTCGGTCTCGTACTGCTCTCGCCCAAGGGCCTTCACCGTCAAAGCCCCATCGAAGCTCTCGTGAACGACCCGAGCAACCTCTCCTTGGCCACGCTGGATCACCTGGAAGAGGTTGAACATCTTCCATGATCCTCTTACATCGATGCTGATGATTGCGGCCAGCGAGACTACGGCTACCAGCGCGAGGAGCGGGTCGATCAGGAAGATGAGGGCGGCAGTGCCCACCAGCAGCAGAATTGTTCCCGTGGCGTAGGGGAGTGGAGCCAGAATCCAGGTCGAGTTGCCGGCGTCAGAATCCGCGACGGCGAGGAGATCTCCAACGCCACGATGTTGGTGCCACCGTAGCTCGAGCCGCAACATGCGATCGATGAGCCTTTCCCGCACATCAGCCTGACAGCGCGCCTGGAGCCAGCCTGCCCCCACCCGCCTGAAGGTGATGCCGAGGGCCTTCCACAGCGCCACGCCGGCCACTGCGGCCATGGCAGGCCAGAGTCGGCCCTGCGTTGACGCACCGCCATCGAGAACCGGAATGATGAGGTCATCGGAGACATTGCCGATGACGACGGCCGAAGCGATGATCGCGCTGACGAACGCAACTGCGCCGAGCACCCCGAGCGCATAGATGCCGGGATGCATCGAGACGAGTTGTCGGACCAGAGACAAGCCCCGGGCCAGCACAGTCCCCAGTGAGGGTTGGTCATCATCAGGTGCGGTCACCATGCGATGCTACCCACCGCTCCCACCACCGATTCCGGCCGTCGGTGCTCCCGAGGCGTGCTCTATCCTCCGCGCCATGTCACTACCTATCTCGTTTCTGTCCGACTTCGGCCGTACCGATGAATTCGTCGGCGTCGTTCATGGTGTAATCGCTCGAATCGCCCCTGAGGTGCACGTCATCGACATCGGGCACGACTTTCCCCGAGGGAACATCAAGGCCTCGGCGTTGGCGCTGCTGCGAGCCGTGCAATACATGCCGCAGGGAGTGCTTCTCGCCGTGGTGGACCCAGGGGTTGGGACGGAACGCAAGCCGATCGCAGCTCGCACCGATTGGGGGGTTTTCATCGGGCCGGACAATGGTCTGCTGGCCCCAGCCGTTGCCATCGTTGGTGGTGCTGACAAGATCGTGACACTGGAGAATCCCGAGCTCGTCTTGCCGGCCACCGGAGTCACCTTTGACGGCCGAGATCGCTTCGCTCCGGCCGCAGCCGTAATCGCCTCAGGCCAGGCCGAGTTCGAGGATCTAGGTCCCGAGGTGGCTCCGGGCTCTGTCACCCCGCTGATGATGCCGCTCGTCGAACATGAGGAGGCTTCCGCGGTTGGTGAGGTGCTGTGGATGGATCATTTTGGGAATGCGCAGCTGAATATCTCCCCGGAAGATCTGCAGCTGATCGGCGTCGCACCGGGTCAATCGCTGATCATGCGTATCGGAGCGATCGAGCACGAACTCAGCTGGCTGACCGCATACGGCGATGTGCAGATCGGCGAGGGCCTGCTGCACGTCGACTCATATGGTCAGATGGCTGTGGCGGTGCGAGGCGGGAGGGCGGACCAGAGTTATCCGCTGGAGGAAGGCATCGCGGTGACCCTGCGCAGGATTGGTACCGCCGACGTCGAGATTCGGGGCGCACAGGAGTAGTCAGTAACCAGTAGTACTCGCAGAGCTCGCTTCAGTAATCAGACTGGACGCCGGCCGAAATCCCGTCGGGTGTGGTCTGAAGGCGCAGCCGACATTGGTTATTGGTCACTGGCTACTGACTACTCACAACGTCAATCCGGTTGTCTGAACCTTCCAGATGAACGTGCCCACGATGAGGACGAGCAGAAAGAGCAAGACGAAGGCTGTAACCGGGCGCATGCGACGACAGTACCAAGTATCGAGTAGCACGTATCAGGACGGCCTGCGGATAGCCCGCGGCCGTTGAGTGTTGTCGGCGAGAGGCTGCATGGCGCGGCGGTGACTGCGCGATCGCGGGTGCGTCGTCGCCCGTCAACCCGAGCCCGTCGAACAAAGCGGCGTGCAACGGGGGAGGAAACGCATCGTGTGTCTCTCCCCCCGTGACACGTCGCTTTGGGCGGGTCACAGTTGGGGGGAGTACCCGAGGGACGAGGGGGAGGGGGGAAGCGGAGGTAGTCAACAAGGCGAACGTTGCGTCCGCGTGAACTCCCGGTTTCCGCCCTGGCCGCGGCGGTCAGGCATCCGCCGACCCGTGTTGCGGCTTGGTCGCGCCCTGCGCTTCCCCCACCGACCCGGCCCAAAGCGGCCGGCCCACCTCCCCTCCCCCGTGCCCACCCAAAGCGGCGGGCACGGGGGAGGGGAGACAGAATCGGCGCCCTCCGTCCACCCCCGTTCTGATTTGACGCGTTTCCCCTATGCCTATCATTTTCGACATGGTTGGTGGGATCATTTCCGACGCGACAGTTGCGCGGCTACCGGTGTATCTCCGGTCGCTGGCAGATCTGCCTGCCGCGCAAGAGACCTGCTCATCTGATCAGCTGGCGGGCATCGCCGGCGTCAATTCGGCTCAGGTTCGCAAGGACCTCTCTCATCTCGGATCTCACGGCACTCGCGGCGTTGGCTACAACGTTGCCGAGCTCAAGGCGCAGCTTCGCAAGGCGCTTGGCCTCAACAAGGGGTACTCCGTCGTCCTCATCGGTGCGGGGAATCTGGGGACCGCTCTGGCCAACTACGGCGGCTTCCATGATTGGGGCTTCGAAGTGGCTGCAGTCCTCGATTCGGATCGCAAGAAGGTTGGGCGGGCCGTCGGGCCGCTGAAGGTCGAGGAGCTGTCCGCGCTCGAATCTGCTGTGCGCAGCCGGGGCATCTCCATTGGCGTCATTGCTACTCCGACTGAGGCCGCTCAGGACGTCGCCGACAGGCTGACCCGAGCGGGAATCCGGTCGATCCTCAACTTCGCTCCAGCAGTGCTCCAAGTGCCGGAGGGGGTCGAGGTGCGTCGTGTCGATCTGTCGACCGAACTACAGATATTGACGTATCACATCAGCTCGAAAGCCGATGCCTCGTCGTAGGAACGTCGAGGATCGCGAGGAGGTTCTTCAACGGCGTCAGCGCGGCCGGCATCCGAACGTTGGCTCCCGAGGAAACGAGCGAGGTGCGAGGAGCCTGATTCCTCATTCCTCACCCTGTCCTAGTCCGTTTCGTTTTCGTAGCGGTCGAGAGCGAGCACGAACATGATGAAGAGGATCACCGAACCGACGGTCAAGGCGATGGCGGGGATCCTGATCTGGAAGGCGTTGAGGCCTTCGATCGAGCTTGGCTTGATGCCACGTGGGGCATAAACCACAAAAAGCGCACTGCCGATGACCAACCACCCGAACGTGGCGGCTCCCGTGATGAGGAAGGCGAGGCGCTTACCAACGTTGGTATAGAGCAGCAGGAACACAGTCCCGACGAACGATATGAGAGCGGTGATGGTGATGAGAATGCCGCGGGCCGCGATGGAGAACTGGGTGATCTCGCCGTCGGCATCGCGTCGTTTGAATACGGCGTCGTATGCATCGCCGAGGAGACCACGGGCCGGAGGGATGAATGCGATGATCGTGATGATGATTCCAGCGATGCCCAGCTTCTCGAGTGCGCTCAGCCCGGACTCGTCGCGATGGGCTCGCTTGGCGAGATCGGCGGTTGCCTGCCGGATTCGGGAGATGCTCATAGTCCCCTCTCAAACTTCATGATCAATTCGAGATCATCGGTGCTCAGGATGCGCCCGAAGCCCGGCATCCGGCCGCTGCCCAGACCATTGATCCCGTAGTTCACGGCGAACTCGGAACCGTCGATGATGAAACGCATGTGATCATCCTCGTCGGGGAACTGGGCGATGGCTCGACCGTCGAGCAGTGTCGGGCCCCAGGCACCGGACGCGACTTCCTGCTGGAAAGCAACACCTGCGTTGTAGCCGCCGGTGTGGCAGCGAGCGCAATACGCGTTGAACAGTCCGCTCGCCCGCTCGGCTTCGGTGAGCGTGAGCCCGGCCTTGTTGGCGATTGTCGAGACATCAGTCACCCATTTGCGTTCGGCCAATGCTTTTTCGAGGTAGGCGATGCCGTCATCGGCGCGGCCCTGGAATAACTCGAGACGTTCGCTGATGACTCCCAAAGTGAGCACCTCGCCATCGAGAGCACCGAGCAGCGCCTCGGCTTCGACGAGGTCGGGGATCGGATTGCCCTCGGCGTCTTCATTGGTGAACGCGTCGCTGCGGCTGAACTGCACCGCGTACGCCGGGTTGGACACGAGATCCAGCGTGCCCTCTTGGCGCAGCGTGAGGACTCGCAGCATCTCGCTGGCGTACTCCGCCAGTTGGAACTCGGCCTGATCCGACAGCCCGTCGCGGTCGCTGTCGGCACCTGGGTCGCTACAACTACTCTCCACGAAGTGCGCAGATGTCTCGGTGCAGGTGCCGGGGCTTTGCAGCATCATCGCGATTTCGTCAGGGAAGTCCTTAACCACAGCGAATTTACCGGGAGCGGCATCGATGTCTTCTCTCTCGGCCCGTTTGGCGTCGAGGAGCGCGACGACGGTGGCTTCGGCGTTGCCCAACCGGTTGGCCGCCGCATCGACGGCTCCCTCCACCTCGTCGAGTGCTTCGCCTTGGCTGATCTGGATGCTCTCGAGATAGGCCATGATCTGTTCGATCTCCTGGGAGGTCATGGCTCCGCCACCGTCGAGTCCATTCGCCGGCATCGGAGTTCCGTCGCGGCCGTAGATGATGATCTCGGCGATCTCTTCCTCGTTGAAGCGGAAGAAGATGTCGTTGAGTGATGGTGCCACCCACGAGGTCGAGAGCTCGCTGCGGGCTTCCACGAACTCGGCGCCGCCACCGACCGCTCCCGGACCGTGGCAGTTGACGCATGAGAAGAACTCGAACCAGCGTTCGCCCTCTTCGACGTCCTTCTCGTGGATCTTCTCGGCGGCATTGGCCTGGCGACCTGATTCGTTGGCGTAGTACACCCCCATGACCGCCGACAGAACCGCGGCGGAGACAACTGCTGATGTGAGCACACGCCCCAGCTTGCTCGTCTCCAACTCGTCGTCGGTGAGTCCTGGCTGCAGATTGGCCGGGGTGTCCTCGAGGCGCCCGCCGCGCCGGCTATTGAGCCACAGGTAACCCATCCACACCATGAGGGCGGCGACAGCGACCAGCAGGACGATCGAACCGAAGCCCACGTTGGCCGGGGCCGCCGGCTCTGCGTCTGTGGCGAGGATGAATCCATCCAGCATGCGATTGGTCAAGTGCACGGTTATCTCACATCACACACAGAAGGGACCCTGCGGGTACTTGAAGGTCTTTTTTGTCGAGCGGTTTGTCTCGATGACGACACCCGTATCTACCACGAGTTCGCCAGCATCGTTGAGTTCAACCGCAAAGCGATCCATGTTGCGCGGTGCCGGACCCTGCTCGTACTCGCCGTGGAGGTTGTACTTGGACCCGTGGCACGGACACTCGAAGCCTTGCGATGAAACACAGCTGGGGACCCGGCAGCCCAGGTGGACGCACTTCTGCCACAAAGCCATCAGACCCACCGCGCTGCCATCGCTGGCGACAGCCGGGAGCTCGTTGAAGGAGCTGCCGGCCTGCTCGGAGGTCTCGAAAGGCACGATCCAGGTTTGCGCCTTCGCTACGAAGAACGGAATGGCCGTGCCATCGGGCTGCTCGATCATCGCCTTCAGCTCGGCGAAAGAGCCGACCACGATCGGTGTGCCGAAGCCGCTTCCCAGGCGGGGCCACATGAATGCCAGGCTGGCAACACTGAATTGGACAAGGAAGATACCGAAGAGGCCTCCCAGCGACCTGTTGAGGAATTTGCGCCGGGTGACCGAATACTCGGTGAAACTGACCTCCTCACGCTCGAGAAGCGGATCAGACAGATCGGCGACCGTGGCCATGTCGGGTGCGTCTTCAACCAGCTTGGCGGCGGTGACGTCTTCGGCGCCACGGCGGGCCTTGTCCTTGCGGGCGGCGCGCCGGTCGAACTTGGCGGTGGGGGACTGCGGAGCGGGGCCGCGACGGCCGGCAATAGCCACAACGCCGGCTACTGCCAGCAGGGCGGCGGCTATGAGGCCGATGACGAAGATGGTGGTGCCGCTCATGTAATGGTGCCGCTCATGTGATGTCACTCATGTGATGCCACTCATTAGAAATCGAAGAAGATCCCTTCTGACCATGGGAACGTGAAGTTGAACCCGGGTCCTCTGAAGAACGATCCGTAGATGGTGAGAATTGCCGAAGCGAACAAGAAGAAACTGAAGATCATGATGGCCAACTTGCGGTCGGATGGTCGCACCGCAGGATTGCGATCCACGTACGGCACCATTGCGAGGCCGAGCAGTCCGAATCCGGGGATGATGACGCCCGCCACCTGCGGATCGAAGTAGGCGAGTAGTTCCTGGAGGCCAAGGAAGTACCAAGGAGCCTTCGAAGGGTTGGGCTGCTCGTTGAAGTTGGCCAGCTCCAGAAGTGGTGCATCAACAAACGCCGAGAACACAATGAGTGCAACGGTGATCACAATGAGCGCTACAAACTCGATCAGAACCAGATGCGGCCAGGTGCTGACCTTGTCATGCGGCTCCGTCTTGACCTTCTGAATCGCACCCGCTTTGACGACGGTGAGCAGGCGCTGAGTGCGAACCCCTTCGGGTATCGCGGGTGCGGCTGGCGGAGCGGCCGCCGCACCGCCTCCACCGGTCGGCGCCGCCGTTGCGACGGCGACGGTCGCCGGAGCGGATTCTCCAGCAAACGCCGGCACCGGAGTGCCCTGCGCCTTGGCCCGAGCCATGGCACCACGGCGCAACAAATTGGCGGGAACTCCAAACTGGGCTTCTTCGGCAGCCAGGTCACGGGTAGCCCCACCATTGGTGGCCGCAGCTGGAGCCGCGGCCGTTGGAGTTGCTGCCGGGGCGGCCTCTAGTGGAGCGGTGGCCGCGGCAGCAGGTGCCGGTTCTGCCGGCTGGCTGGGCGCCGTGGCCGGAACCTCGTCAGGGCTACGCCCCTCGGCGGCACGCGCCTTGGCTGATCGTCGCAGAATATGTTCTGGTACTTCAGACATGAATGATTCCTAGAGCGGCCCGGAGATGCCGCCGTCCTTTCGGACTCGCCAGAAGTGCACGGCCATAAAGATCACGATGATGAATGGTAAGAACAATACGTGCAGTACATACCATCGAAGCAGGGTGTCAGGCGTGATCTGTACGCCGCCCACAAGTGCAAATGAGACCTGGTCTCCAATCACAGGCGAGTATCTGCCCATGTTGGACCCGACGGTCACGGCCCACAACGCCAGCTGGTCCCACGGCAGGAGGTAGCCGGTGAACGACAGCAATAGCGTCAGCAGAAGGAGTACAACTCCGACGACCCAGTTGAATTCGCGCGGTGGCTTATAGGCCCCGTGGTAGAAGACACGGGCCATGTGTAGGAACACAGTCAACACCATGGCGTGGGCGCCCCACCGGTGCATGTTTCTCACGAGTTGGCCGAACGCAATGTTGGTGGATAGAGCCTGGATGTCCTCGAAGGCCGCGGGCGATGTGGGGCGGTAATAGAACATCAGGAAGATGCCGGTAATCGTGAGCAGGATGAACAAGAAGAAGCTGAGCCCGCCGAGGCACAGTGTGTAGGACAGCCGAACACCGTGGCGCTTCACCTTCACCGGGTGGAGGTGATAGAGCACGTTGTTCATGATGACGTACGAGCGGTTGCGCGGGCTGTCGTTGTAGCCGGCGCGGAATGGCGAACCCGGTCGGAAGATGCTCGACCACAGCTGCGATGTACGTATGTGTGATCCGGCTTCTTTGACCCGTTCTAAGAGGCCTACTTTGCCGTCTCCGTCGGCCAACGTCTTTCCTGCTTCCTCTGTCGTGCATCAAGTGGCGGCGGCCATCGATCAATCCCGGCGGCGGAGCAGTGTTGCACAGTCGCCGGAGGTTGCAATCTCGACTCGCTACCACCGCATCCCGTATAGATAGCCGTTCTTTGAATCTCGCTGCCCGGTATCGAGCTCCCAGGGAGCCGCTTCGACGCCAGCTTGGTCCGCTCGCGAACCGGCGAACTTGCCGAGCGTAATGACTCCGGTCGGGCATCGGTCGACGCAGAGGGCGCAACGGGTGCACTCGTCCTCATCGACCAGGAAGAATCCTTGGTTTTCGATCTTGTCGGCCGGGTTGGAAACGTTGACACCCTCGGCAATGGCGTCAACCGACAAGTAGTGAATGCACTTCCAAGGGCAGATATCTACGCAGCCTTCGCACAGAATGCACTCGCTCTGATCGATGTGGAGGAACTGCTTCGGTCGAACGGCGGCCGTCAAGTATGACCCGTCAACTGCGGCCAGCTGGTAGTCGTCGCGTATCGGCGGGGTTTCGAACCAGACGTCCTTTTCGGCCACTTAGCGCTCCACCTTGGTGATGGGCCGGCCGTACTTGGAGACGAGCTCCGGGGTCTCCTCGGCGGCGAGTCGTTTGGTGCGCTCCTGCCACTTCCACATGAAGATCCCGGTGCCGAAGATGCAGGTGAGGATGTACAACTGGCCCATCATGTCCTTGAATGCGGCCATGGAGATTGAGATGTCGTTGCCGAACACCATCCAAGACGGCAAAGTGATCAGCGTCCTTTGATTGCTCCAGTTGAGTGTGGACTGCACCAGGGTGAGGTATTCGTTGGGGATCACTCCAAAGAGGATCATCATCAGAGCGGTGAAAAGGAATGCGCCGAGGGATGCCCGTGCCCACGTGACCTTTCGGTCGTAGAGGAACGCGAGTGTCATACCGGCCATGGCGATCAGCACACCGGTAAGCGACGCGATCTGGGCGAGCAGGTTCGGCTCCCAGCCGCGGGGAACCGCGGGGTAGAGCTCAACTCCGAACTCGTTGACTTCCGGCAGGCCGATCAAATGTACGGCAAATGCGGCGGCGAGGGCTAGCACCGAACCGGCAACCATCAAGAGGATCCCGGTTTGCAGATAGCGCTTTTGTGCACCCGTCTGACTCATGTCGCCGTGTTTTCCAGTCCGGTCGCCGATTGGTTGGGCATTCTACGCACAGCCGTGCCGCTCAGGAATCTACCGCGCTGAGAGCTGTCGTGGGATGGATTCCCGGCGCCGAAATCGCCAGCTAGGCTTGCCGCTGCCGCCATGCGGCACCGATGAACGCCGCTATCGGGAGGGTTTCCGACGTGACCTCGGACACCGAGGCTAGAACCGAAGAGCCGACGGCCAACGATGAAACCATCGATGCGTCGTTCGATTTCTCTTTGGCCTCAGGTGTTTCCGGTCGCTATTTCAAGGTTGCGGTCGGCTTTCTCGGCATCGGGTTACTGCTCTTCTTGATCCTCGCGGCGAAACGAGTTGCTCCGGAATTCCTCGGCGGTATCGCATTTCTTTCGTACGGGCGGCTCGTGCCCGCCGCGACGACGCTACTTCTCTACGGATGGCTGACGATCGGCCTGCTGGGTGCATTGTTCTATATGGTCCCGCGAGCAGCCCGGTCCGATATCGAGGACCCGGCGCTTGCTCAAGCAGGTCTCGGCCTACTGGCTGTCGCCTACTTGGGAGGTGCTGGTGCGGTCTTGGCCGGCTTCACTGAGGGTCGCCGCTATCTCGAGTCGCCACTTGTCTTCGACCTAGTGGCGCTCGTGGGACTGCTTCTCGTTGCCCGATCGATTTCCCGGGTCGCCAAGAAGGCCACTGCCGCCTCACCAGTTGTTTGGTACGCAGTCGCCTCCGTTATCTGGTTGGTGCTGACGCATGTTGCCGGCAACCTGCCGGGATTCAGCGGCTACACCAGCCAGATCCAAGCCGCCTTCTATCGTTCGAGTCTGACCGGCCTATGGATTGCTTCAGCCGCTATTGCCGTCGTCTACTACGCGATTCCGAAACTCGCCGGTCGCCCGGCGCTGCGCGGGACCCGGCTGTCTGTTTTGGGTATTTGGTCGCTCGGGTTCGTCTGGGCATTGACCGGCCCGGCCGAACTCACGTTTGGAGCCGCCGGCGACTGGCTAGAGACAATCGGTGTGATCTTCTCCATTGTTCTGTTCCTGCCGCTTGTCGTGATCGTCACTGACTTGATTCACGGTATGAGAGGGGCGTGGGCGAATGTTCACGACCGCACTTCTCTACGGTTCCTGATGGCGGGCACGGCCATGTTGGGCCTATACGCCGTCTTCACCTTGCTGCATGCGCTGCGAGCCTCGGCGGCCGTCGTCGGATTCACCGACTGGGTCGCCGCTCTAGAGACGCTGCTCTTGGTAGGTCCCTTCACCTTCATCCTCATTGGGCTGCTGCGTACTGCGGCGCCTGATGTCTTCGGTGGTCCGCCTCGGTCCGGTCGTGCCGGCTACTCGCTCGCCGCACTGGGGCTCGTTGCGACGATTGGAGCAATGGCGATCGCCGGATTGCAGACTGGATTCACCTGGGCGGGAGCGGCAAATAGCGCGGAATTCGCCAATACGGGAGAAGGCTGGGTCTCGACCGCTGGTCCTTTGGCGGGCAACTACGTCGTTCAGTTGGCGGGATTGGTGATCGTCGCCGTTGGTTTGGTACTTGCGGTTTTGGGAGCGATCCGGAGCGGGTCGGAGTCGTTGGCGGCCGATGCGATACCCGAAGCCGCGCCGGATCCCGAGCTGGTGCTTGACGTTCCTCCACCCTTGTCGAAAGTTCGCCGCTACGCCTACGGGTTCTTTGCTCTGGCCGCGCTGGTCGTGTTCCTCTTGCCGGCCCTCGAAAGTGCCGACCCAACTCTGTTCGCCGATACCAATCGTCAGGGTTCGCTGGCCGCTACCGGTCGCACCGTCTATGTCCAGGAGGGCTGTGCCTACTGCCACAGCCAGCAAGTTCGCCCAATCGTTACCGACGTGGGTCTCGGTCCCGTAAGTGTGCTGGGCGACTATGCCAACGAGACCCCGGTTCTTGTTGGTGTGCAACGTTACGGGCCGGACTTGATGCACCTCGGCGGGCGCGAGAGTGATGCCGACGCCATCCAGGCTCATCTCCAGGCGCCGCGCGAGACGCGGTCGTGGTCGATCATGCCCGATTACGACTACCTGAGTACTGACGACGTGGCCGCGCTGGCCGCGTACCTAGTTGGGGAGGAGTGAGATGGAGCAATTCCTTCGAGATCTCGAGTCCTCGCTAGGTGTTCCCGCGGAGCTGCTCGAGCGGGCTGCCGAAGCCAGGGCTGAAGCCGCAGGGTCGTCGGCTGAGAATGTGGTTCGCTCCTGGGCCGGCGTTGACGCGGCACCGGCGGCGGCACCAGATCCGTCGCCGGTCGCACCGGTTCCTCAGCAGGTTGTGGCGCCTATCGAAGCGGCCTCCGCGCCGGTGACCCCGCCTGCTGCCGCCGCGCCCGTGGTGGCTGCTGGAGCACCACAAGAGATTCTGTCCGACCTCGAGTCCTCGCTAGGTGTTCCCGCGGAGCTGCTCGAACGGGCTGCCGAAGCCAGGGCTGAAGCCGCAGGGTCGTCGGCTGAGAATGTGGTTCGCTCCTGGGCCGGCGTTGACGCGGCACCGGCGGCAGCTCCCGCTCCGACCCAGCCGGCCTCCGCTCCCGCAGCACCAGATCCAGCGGCACCGACCGCGGCGGCACCGGCCCCGGCGGCACCGGCCCCGGTGGCTGAGTCCGGCGGCCCCGGTGTTGAGGTACTCGAATCCGAGCCCATCGCCGAAGTCGAAGCAGCAGAGGATGTTGTCGTTGAGCCCGGCGGCGTGCTTGCCGGCTTCCCGGGCTGGCTGTCAGCTGCCCTGTTGGCGATTCCGATCTTGGCGCTGTCGTACGTTCTGATTGCGCCCAACGGTCCCGGGTGCGGTTCATCCGGGCAGTTGGCCATCGATGCCGAAACCGGCCTCGCTGAGAATTGTGATGGAACCGAGTATGGCGTGGACGCCACCAGCTTCTTCACAATCGGTGCCGACATATACACCGGGGCCGGAAAGTGTGCCGGCTGTCACGGCGACGATGGTGGTGGGGGCACCGGGCCTGCCTTCGCTGGGGGAGCGGTGTTGGTGACATTCCCGACCGGCAGTTGTGCCGACCACATCGCGTGGGTTGAGATCGGCACCGACGACTGGCCTGAGGCCACCTACGGCGCTAACAACACCCCGGTTGGTGGCGCCAGCGCTTCGATGCCGGGATTCGGCGAGCTGAGCCCCGAAGACTTAGCCGCAGTCGTCATCTATGAACGGGTGGCATTCGGTGGCCAATCGTTGGCCGATGCCGAAGCCGACTGCGGCACGGCGGAGCTCGAGATCGCGGGCGGCTGAGGCGGATCTCGCCCCGAGCGCACTCGGTAGAACCAATTTCGGCATACCATCGCGCTATGCGCTTCCGCCTTGTGTCATCGATCGCCCTCTTCGCTTTAGTTGTCGCGGCATGCACCCCAGGTGACCCCGGTTCATCTTCCACGGCGGCCACCACGGAGGCGGCGAGACCGATCACAACTAGCTCGACCACCACCACCGAGCAACCCACACCGACTCTTCCCGCCCGACGGCCGGTACCGCTGGCGGAATTGGAGGTGTGGGCCTTTCCGGGACCCAATCACTATGAGGGTGACGTGCTCACCTTCCAGGTACCCATCGGCGGCTTCGGCACGTACTCGCTGGAAGAGGCCGCCGTCTCGGTCGACGGCCAGGTCCTCGACGTAGCCGCGTCGATAAATGGTGATCCACTTCTTGGCGACTATCTCGTTTTCGCCGACGTCTTCGACACAACCAACCGGGTGGGCGGGCATTGGGTCGAGGTAACGGCCACCTTGGCCCCCTTCCGAGAGCTCGACATCACGCAGCGGATAGTTGTCACTCCGGCAGCCGGCCGGCCGGCGCAGGAGACCGGGTCAAGCTGGATGGTCGAGGAGACCGATTGTTGCAATATCACCTATCAGGAGAACACAGCAGCCGCCCGCGACATCGAACAGCTAGTGCAGATAATCGACGAGTCGGCCCGTGAGGTCGAGGGCCACTTTGGGCTCGGGCTGTCACGCGTCGACTTCGTGTTGATCGACACGCTGTGGGGCAACGGCGGGTACGCCGGGCGAGAGGTCGTGGTGTCGTATCTGGACCGCGACTACAGCCCGGGCCGGGGATCGACCTTTCGGCAGACTGTTCTTCACGAGCTGGCCCACGCCGCGACGGATCAGATCGAGTTTTCAACGCCGTGGCCGCTCATCGAGGGTGTGGCGGTGCAGTTCACTGGGGGCCACTTCAAATCCGAGCCTCTTGGGCCACGGGTCAAGGCGCTCGATCTGAGAGGTGAGTTGCCGG
Organism: bacterium; assembly: GCA_024226255.1. GTDB lineage: Bacteria > Actinomycetota > Acidimicrobiia > Spongiisociales > UBA5794 > JAHEJX01. The sequence goes on from JAAELU010000182.1 coordinate 18,837, forward strand.
AACTCGATGAGCTGTTCGACACCTTCCCTGACATGCAGCATGAGACCCGCTACGTTGCCGTCGGAGCATTTGCCGAGTATCTGTGGCAGGAATTCGGCAGCGAAGCCCTATTTGATGTCTTCGATTCACAACTGCAGGTCGCCGGCAGCGCTTGGCTCGATGCCGCGGCCAATGAAGCATTGGGTATTGACTTGGTTGCACTGCAAACCGGGTTCGACGTTTGGGTTGGCTCACACGCGCCGGGAAACCAGGTCGAGGATCTGGCGCTGACTATCCGGCTGCAAGAGGCTCGTCGGGCGTTTCAGGCGGCACACGATCCCTATCCCAACTTCTTCATCTACCCATCGGTGACTGCAACCGGGCAGGACTCGTTGGCGATGCGTGATCCGCTGAGTCCTCGTTTGGTCGCCGTCGAGGCACTCATCGCGTATGCCCAGGATCTGATCATCGGAGGCGACCTCGAGGCGGCGGCTGCGGTTGTGGCCGAGGTCGAGCGGGTCGTCGACGAGAAATCGGTCGGCACCGGCATAAGCGGCGAGTTCCTCGCAGTTGCCGAAGCAGTAGCTGCCGCCGGATATGAGCTGTTGGCCTACGAACCTGGTTCCAATACGGCACTGGTCACGGACAACGCGCCCGAGTTGCAGACGGTGGACATTGGAATTGCCGACGGCGCATGGGTGGTTACGGCCACGCGCTGATGGGCCGCGGCGGGGGGCTAGCGTTCCGGCAATGAATCGGAACCCGTGGCCCGCCGTCATCGCAGTGGGCGTCCTGCTCACGGTGAGTTTCGGATCAATCCTCTACGGATTCTCGATCTACGTCACAGACTCAGCCGCGGGCGCCGAGTTCTCGTCGTCCATGCTGTCTTTGGCCTATGGCGGATCTGTGATCGTGAGCGGAGTCGTGGCCACTCCGCTGGGTCGTTGGATGGACCGGCACGGCACTCGGTGGGTGGCGCTGACCGGTGGAGTCGTCACGTGCGCCGGCCTGGTCGGTTTCTCGCTTGCCGACAACCGCGTGGCGCTGGTGGCCGTATGGTGGCTTCTGGTCGGGCCCGGGACCGCGATGGTCTTTTACGAACCGGCGTTTGTTGTAATCAACCAGCTGGTGACCGCCCAACGCCGTCCCCATGCCCTCGGCGTCGTCACGGTCATCGGTGGATTCGCCGGCGCCATCTTCATCCCCTTGATCGAAGCCATGAACTCCTCGCTCGGCTGGCGGCCCACCGTGCGGATCCTCGGTGGGGTCATTGCAGTTCTCGGCGTAGCCGCCGCCACGCTTACTCCGCGACGTAGCGCCGAACACGCTGCCGAGGCCACGAGGAGCAAGGTTCCGTTCGCTGAGATTGTGAGCGACAGGCGCTTTCTCTATCTCACCGGGGGATTGATACTTCTGTTCTTGTCCGTGAACGGCTTGCTGGCGCATCGTGTGGACCGCTTCACCGAAGCCGGTTTCGAGATCAGCACTGTGGCCTGGATGGCGGGGGCGGCGTCGTTGGTGAGCATGCCGGGTCGGTTTTTTGGGCCGGTGATTGCGGGGCGCAAAGGTGGGCTGGGAGTGCTGGAGGCCTTTGTAGCCGTGATGGTGGTCGCTATCGCTCTCACAATTCCGTCAGGCCCCGGATGGTTCATGCCCGGCCACTTCGTCCTGTTTGGCCTCGCCTTCGGCGCCATCCTCCCGCTGCGAGCGGTTGTGATGGACCAGTGGTACGGCCGCAATCACTACGGGCGCCGCATGGGCATCCAACAAACTGGGACTCTCATGATCGGTGGACTTGGAGCGCTGATTGTGGGCGTCCTGCGTGATGTCACCGGTGCATTCGTCGGCCCGATGAGCCTGCTACTTGTGGCGGCGGGGCTCGGCCTGGGACTGATCATGGCAGCGGGACGTGTCCCGGCCACCCCGGTGAGCCAGGAGGTGTGACTGGGATCATCGAAGTCTGCCGCCGGCTTCGAGTGAGCGATGAATTCACACTGGATCTATGGCGCCCCTAACCTCACGCACTCAATGAACCCGAACCCACAAGTACTCGTTGTCGGCGGTGGCCCGGGCGGAGCGGCCGCCGGCTATTGGTTAGCCAAAGCCGGCGTCTCAGTGACGGTTGTCGAGAAGAAGAAGTACCCGCGCGATAAGACGTGTGGAGACGGACTCACTCCAAGAGCGATCCATCAATTGCTCGCCATGGGTTTCGAGTTCGATATTCCCACGATGCACCGCATCAACGGGCTCCGGGCCTATGCCGGTAGCTCGAAGATTGAGATCCCTTGGCCCGAGCACACCATCTATCCCAACTGGGGCGGTGTGATTCGCCGCGCCGACCTCGACATGGACGTAGCTCAGCTGGCGGCCAAACAAGGGGCGGTGGTCAGAGATGGGACCGAAGCCCATGCCGTCCTCGAGGACGGGGTGCTCGCCGGAGTCGAACTGAAGATCAAGGGCGAGTCGGGCGAGATAGAGACGGAACGGCTCGAGCCGGACATCGTTGTCGTCGCCGACGGATCCCTGTCTCGATTTGGTCGGGCGCTCGGCACCGAACGACGCCGCGACTACCCGTACGGCATGGCTGTGCGCGGCTACTTCGAATCGCCGAACTCCCATGACGACATGCTCGAGAGTCAGCTCCACATCATGGACTCACAGGGCCGGACTATGCCCGGCTACGGATGGATCTTCCCGCTCGGGGACGGAACGATCAACGTCGGCGCCGGGGCCTTGTCGAGCTTCAAGGGCTGGAAGGACATCAACACGTCCCGCATTCTCGAGTCGTATGTCGATGGACTCCCCGGCTACTGGGAGGTCACAATGGACTCCAAGCTCACGAGGCCACTTGGTGGCAAGCTCCCCATGGCTATGTCGGTGGGACCCAAGGTGGGACGAAACTGGATCGCGATCGGTGACGCCTCAGGAGCGGTGAACCCATTCAACGGGGAGGGGATTGACTACGCCTACGAGACGGCGCGCCTTGCTTCGGGCTACATCATCGAGGCTCTCGGGAGCGGTGATCTGACACGGCTCCGTCGCTACGAGGACGCCCTCGAAGACGAGTACGGCGACTACCACCGGGTGGCCAGGGCCTTTGTCATCGCAGTCGGCAACCCCGCAGTGATGAGGACTCTCACTTCGATCGGGATCCGTTCCAAGCCGCTGATGGAGTGGGTGCTCAAGGTCATGGCCAATCTTCTCGAACCCGAGGAGTTCGGCATGGCCGAGCGGGTCTATCACATCATCGAAAAACTGGTGAAAGTGGGACCGGAGCCATTGATCCGGAGCCGGTAGGGGAATGGTATTGGAACTGACGCTGCGGCCAATGTTTGGTCACATTGTGCCCCCAGACGAGATTGAGAGACTGTGCGTCATTGAGGGTGTCTCCAGGCGAGACGATCCTCAAACGTTCTTCCGAGCGACCGTGAGTCCTGGCATGGTGTTCGGCGATTTGGGGGTGTTTTCGGATGTAGTTGTTTGGGCACGTGGGCTGGATTTCATAGTGGAGCAGCAGGGCGACTTCACGTTCTCGCCAAACTATGGTTCACGAGCCTTTGGCTATGTGGGGATCGATCCCTCGGTTGCCGAAACAGAGCGCCATCGTCATGCCACGATCGAGTGCGAGTTCTTCTTGGACTCTGATCACGCCGAGGGGCTCGACTGAAGTCGACCAACTTTCGTGTACGGCTGATGTCCATGTTGTCGGCTGCGAGCCGGGGCGTTGCTCGCGGTAGGTGCCTCTGGGCGTGGGTCGTTTGCAGCGAGGGTGAGGACGAGCCGGTCGGGGGCGTTGCCCGCGGTGAGTGCCTGCGGCCGCGGGTCGATTGCAGCGGACGGGCGGGGGACCGGTGAGGCCGCGAGTGTCTCCTCCCCCGTTGAGTGCCGTCTTCGGCGGGCAACGTTTGGGGGAGGTGGGCTGCCCGCTTTGGGGCAGGTCGGAGGGGGAAGCAGAGAGCGCCACCAAAGCGTGGTCGGAGCATTGCTCACTGCAAGCGGGAACGGGCGCAGGTCGATTGCAGCGAAGGGGCGGGGGACCGGTGAGGCC